>CALGTP010000056.1 GCA_937902105.1 uncultured Actinomycetes bacterium | reverse complement strand
GCTTCCACACGAACGACTGCATCTCCAGGCCGCACCGTCACGGCTTCCAGCCATTCTTCGCCAGCGCAGCCACGGTCTCATCGACAGTAGCCTTGACAGCCTGCTGTACAGCTGAATCGAGCTGCAACTTGGTGAAGCTGACTTTCTTGTTCGACTGCCCAGCAGACTTGGCGCCGGCTGTCTTTGGCTTAGCCGGGGTGCCGGGCTTGTTCGGGCATCGATCGGCCCGATGCCCCTCCTGCCCACAAGTGAAACAACCGGTGTTACCAGCTGCAGCCACACTTGTCGAACTTGTCGACTTGGTACCCTGCTTGGTTGCCTTGAGCTGAGCATTCTCCTTCTTGAGCTGAGCAACCTCCTTCTCCAGGTTGTTCAATCTCAGCCGCTCAGCATCGGACAGCTGCTGATTACCCTTCGGGTTCTCCCAATTGGCGAACTCGTCGGTTGCCTCCACTCGTTTCGACGCCTTCTCCACCAAGATCTCGCACCACTGTTCCACAGAGTAGTCCTTGCCCTCCGTGGCGGTCTTCATGCCGACGGCCAGAGCTGGGGCAATCTTCGAGAGCCCGTTGTTCAGCACTTCAATCACCTGCTGCATCTCGTCGGGCTCGAGTGTCCCGAGCTCATGATTGACCGTGGCCAGTTTGCTGACGAACGTGATCACGTCACCAAGGATATGCTCAGGTCCGTTCACCTCGATCTGGATGTCCGCGAACATCTTAATGGTGGAGTTGGTCGTCTTCTTCCCAAAAGCAGCGAGCAGTGCGTTGCAAATCATCTTGTCATACTCCGCCGTGCGCAACGGACCTTCCTGCGTGCCCATGAACGTGACGAAGGCATCATGCTTGTCATCGATCTGGACCGTCTGGCCGTAGACATCCGGCACGGTATCGTACGACAGCAGAGGCAGCTTGTCCGGGTCGACGTTGGGTGTAAACTCCCAGCCGCTCGTCTCGAACCATTCTTTACGGCGCGCCTCGGCCTCGATGTACTTATCAACGAACTCCTGGTCCGTCACGTACTTGAGCTTACTCATAAACCCCAACGCGCGAACCGTCTCCTCGGAGATCTTGTTCAGGAGACGCGGAGCCTTCTTCGGATTCGTGTTGCTGGCCAGCTCCTTCAAAAATTTGGCCACCAGCTTGCGAATCTCGTCCCCGGAAATCTTCCCCTCGGACGGCTTGCTCTCCTTCTTCTCCTTGGAGCCCTCGTTGCTCCCCTTGCGTGAGGTACTCCCTCCACGCCCTCGTCCGCCAAATCCCATGACGAACTTCTCGTTCAACACGCGCACGTGTGATACGCAAAACGTACGTTTGTGCTTCTGGGCCGGCTGAGGCGCACGACAGCCACCGCCCAGGTCCCGCGAGACTGAAAGAACATCGATTCAACCGCCAATCGGGTTTTAAAACCCTCGAGAAGAATCCTCGAGAAGCTTCGGGAAGTTCCAGGTGTAGTACTGCCTGGAACCAAAACCCGGCAGGTGGCAATCAAGGTGATGTGGAATGGACGCGGCTCGCCGCGTGTCACCCGCGTGCTCCTACTGTGGCCTACAGTCAGGTGCACCTAAGGTCGACTCCATCCGCCATCTCAGCCTGGGCCTAGCAGTCCGGTCTGGGTACTAATGTACTGGCGAGGTACTCTGAGTACTAGCCATGTGCACACTCCCCCTTCCCCTCTCCAGCGGTGTAGCTGCAAACTGCACCGCGACCGAGGTAGAACCAATTGACCCGAACCTACCATCGCAGCCCACAAGTGTGACAGTGAAAGGACGCATGCTCTCCCTTCACACTTGTCAAGTAGCAGGAAGCTTCAGCTTATGCTCTGCAGCATAGGTATCCAGCGCAGCCATCTGCTTAGCCTCAGCCCACAGCATCCACTGCTTAGATCCATCGCTGAATTCAGCTTCAAATCGCCACTCATTCCGAGGGAGCAATCGCAATCGTCCCGAGGAGTTATTTGGGTAGTGCATTTCGTGTCGCACAAATCGCACTATGATATCTTCGGCGGTATCCATTGCTCGAAGATCCACCAAATCGGTCTCACTCGTGAGTCCCATTCGATATTGCCGCAGCTGGCTCCAATGGACATCCGGCTTCATGATCAGCAGATCAGTCGGATCCCGGAGGGTAGCCTGTTGAGTCAACTCGTTGACAGCAACGATGGAGAATGGTCCTCTCCAGCATGGACTTAACTTCGTTGGACGCGTCCGCCCTTGAGGTAGCCCCTGCCACTGCGCAAGCACCCAATCACCTGCCTTGTAGGGCTGAGTTGAAGAAGTCGCAACTTTTCGAACTCGACTCTTGAGGTACTTGTGCTGGTGTTCCTGTGCACACTTGATGATAGCAGCTTGAGTGTCGACCAAGTGTTTCACATATTCTCCCACCACCAGCCGCCGATCCCTGGCTGGGATGGCTGCAATACCCTGCTGCACTGCACCAGGAATGGTATCAGGTAGAAGAAATCGGTCCATAGTTTGAAATCCACCGAAGACGATTCGAGCTGGCTCCACACCTAACACTTCGTGTAGCTGTGTGTTTATAGACCGCTGAACAAGAGGCAGCATGCAGCTCCACTTGTTCTCGAACCGCCGATCCAAGCAGATGAACCGAAGATGTCGACCGACTTCTTTGTTAACTCTCTCAACCTTGCCGTTGGCCTGTGGCCGATAGGCCAGAGTAACATGTCGATCAAACCCAAGTAGATGACAGAAGACATCGATGAGATGATTGTCGTACTGTGATCCACCGTCCGTCCGGATCCCTTTTGGTCTGCCGAACCAGCCCACCAGCTTAAGTAGGAATCTTGCCACTGACTCACCGCTCGCATCGCTGGCTGGCTCAAGCACCACAAATCTGGAGAATCCATCGATAGCGACCATGATGTAGGTGTTGCCGAACTCGTCCGCAGGCAGTGGCCCAATGGTGTCCAGTGACCACTCCTCACCCACTTCCATGATCTCGTTGAACCTCGGCTGCGATTTGTCATCATCTTGCCGACGGTTCGATACCTTCTGACAGAACCCACAGTTAGCAATAACATACTCGACCTCCTGCTGCAGGTTAGAACGATTGTATCCCGCTCGCAGTAACTTGTCAAGTGTAGCTTTCACTCCCCTGTGGCCTGCAACTTCGGAATGCACATACTGAATAGTCTTGACAACAGAGTCATCCAATGCAGCTGGCCGCTCAACGGTACTACCGGGAATCCGTTTACTGGCTCCAGCTACTTGCAACGCATTGACTGAGCTGGCAGCGGAAACTGAAACCGGGTGTAACCGACTGAGGGCATCGGCGACTGGATTGTCAATTCCTGCAATATGGTGCACCTCGAAGGCATATTCCGACAGCCTTGTACGCCAACGAACAACCTTGGGATTGTCACTCTTGTACAAGAAGCAGAGGTTCTTGTGGTCGGTCTCGACCACAAAAGGATGGCCCAACAGCAGGGAGTCCCAATGAGTAATCGCTTTGACAACAGCGAAGGCCTCCTGCTCGAAAGTACTCCATCTCCTCTCCGACGCACT
>CALGTP010000055.1 GCA_937902105.1 uncultured Actinomycetes bacterium | reverse complement strand
CTGCGCGCGATTGCGCGTGACATGCATACCGAGATATTGATCCACTGGTGCCCGCGGAGTAGCCTCGAAGGATTGATTCAGTACTTTTTCGAAGGTATCGACCTCGTCGCGGGCAGAGTCGGTGTAGAGAATGAGCAGGTCATCCGTGTTCATCACGAGAATTATTAGGCGCTCTCCCGGTTCCAGTGTGATGTCGCGCAATTTGTCCAAGTCGACCATTGTACCATCCGCGTGTTGGCGCTTCACGTAGACACAGCGTTCAGCGCCGGCCTCGGCGAACAGGGGCAGAGTGGTTTTGACCCAAGTGCGAAAAGTGGTGCTCCAGATGGCGCCAGATTGGTGTGCACCATACAATCCGCGTTTCAGCTGCCAGCAGAATCCAGCAGGTAGGGGAAAACCTGGCGGCGGGCTGCAGAAGAATTGTTCGTCAGGAGGCAGAATGCCATTGAGAAAAGCGGTTTTTATGTCGAGGTGGTCTACGTTCAAGTTGAGCTTGTTGGCGATGGCAAGGAGAGTACGAATAGTGGTGGGCTCTGTCATTGGGGAGTATACATTGTCTGGGTTGAAGTCTAGACCTTTTGTTTGACGGAATCCGAGGACGCAGCAGCGGGCTTTGAATTTGTCGATGCGGCCATCACTGCCGATTTTTATCTTGAGCACAAGCTTAGTAGGGATGACTTTCCTGCCGTGAGGAGTGGGACACACCTCGAATGTTTGTTTGTCGATGAGCGAGGTCATTTCGGCATGAATTGCGGCGATCCATTCTGAGTACTGTGGAGAGGCCAAAGCTTCTTTCACGGTTTTAGGGTTGCGCAATAAGGCGATAGCGTTCACTGTGTGGCGTGTTTTTAATGTTTTCGCGTGGGTTTTTAGACCCTTAATGAGGGCTCGCGTGATGAGATGCTCTCTGGAGTCGATGTCGCCCACGTTTTGGCCCGCGCAGATGTATCCTTTGGCGTCAATCACCTCGCCAGATCTGAGATCGAGTGCAAAGCGCTTAGTTGTGCTCGTCACGTGATCGAAAGGAGATGGGGGAGGGTTGAACGGAGGAGGTGCGGGTGGTCGCTGGGATTTACAGTAACCTTTCCAGAAGAGGCTTTCGGAGGCAAGCAGGTGCTGGGTGAAGCGCACGTGGATGTCGTCGTCGAAAACGTCGTCGAAGAGAATGACGTCTTCTGGAGGGACTTCGTCCAGGAGGATGTGGGCTTCCTGGTCGCTGACGTCCGCTGCGGTAATTGCTGGTGTGAGCAAGTGACGAGGAGGACCGTTAGTGGCGTGGTGTCCCAGTATGTGCCCATGCAGCTGCAGGTTCTCGAAAAGGGATTGGCCGAGGAGGGTGAGGGGTGCGTCGTCGTGTGTGGAGGGGGGGAGGGGGGACAGCAGCGGAGAGGAGGCCGTTTGAGGTACGCTCCCAGGAGGTTGAGGTACGCTCCCATGATATAGAGGTACGCTCCCATGAGATTCAGGTACGACTACGCTCTCGGGATGTAGAGGTACGCTCCCATGAGATTCAGGTACGACTATGCTCTCGTGATGCAAAGGTGGTAAAGTGGATAGCTCTGTGGCGCTCAGGTCGCAGTGATAGTTTTTGGATGTAATGTTGCCAGGTAGCGCGCTACAGATGTTGGGTACCTGCTTATCAAGACGTGCGGGGAACCAGGTCTCGTCGAATAGAACGTGTTCTGCTATGACCGTCTTGTGCAGGCGTGGCAACCATACGAGGTAGCCTGATTGTTTTGTGTGGTAACCTGTGCCGATGTAGATACCGGGTTCTCCGCGTGCTTCAAGTTTGCCTTGACGTTGCAGTTCTGCCGAGGTTTTTAGCACAGTGCAGTGAGCTCCGAAAGCCTTAAAATATTTAAAAGGGGGCTCACGGTTGGGATGCAGTAGTTGAAATGGTGACTCCCAATTTAGTTGCGCGCGGGGTGTGCATACGCGGCGCTCGACATTGAGGCGGAGGGCAGCGCGGCGGAAACCTTTGGAGAGATTGGAGATGTCCATATCGTGTCGCACGGGGCCGAGCAGATTCCATCCTACGTTCTCGGAGAGACCGTTCTGATGTTGGCTTTCTACCACAGAGAAGCGCTGGTCAATCTGCATGTCAAACAGAAATGCGTCGAGAGCGTGAGAGTGGTGTTCACGAGCATTGTCAGAGTACAGGACCTTGACACGTTGCGCGAGGTGACGGGAGGACAGGTATGTGTTGAGGGCCTCGGCATCGATGCCCTTTTCCATCACAGAGGATATTGCGCAGGTCAGGTCACCTACGGTGAAACGAGTGCTGTTCGCGTCGATCAGAAACTGCTGCAACATTTTTGGGAGGTCGCTTTTCTTGTCGAGGAAGTAAATCCATTCGTATCTAGATGCACGGTCAACAAAGACGAGCACGATTTCGCCGCAGACGAAGAACAGGTCGAAGTGCACCTCCTCTAGCGGCTGCACGATCCTAGTACTTGCAGGTGGGGCTGGTGCTTTGCGCATCCGGGCTCTCGCGCATGCGTGGCATGGTGGCAGGATTGTGTCTGGTGAGAAGCGAAAAACATTAGGAAACGTTTTTGCGAGCGCGCTGAGAGCTTTGCAGCCTGCTGTGGGCATGCGCGCGTGCCATAGGATCTTTTGCTGCAGACCCAGTTGCTTGCGGGCACTGTCGGTCTGCGAGCCGCTGCTGTGCGTGGGCGTAGTGTTGGCGGTAGGTGCTTCTCCAGCGCCGGGCGTCTGGGCGGCTATGTCGCTCCCAGGCGGGAAGAGCTGGCGCGCTAGCGGTGCGGTGTCGGCTGTGGGTGCTTCCTCGGAGGGCGTATGGATGGCTGTAGTCACCAGCTTGTCCGGGAAGAGCTCGCGAGCCAGTGGCAGCGAGCGGCGCTGCCCGACCGACGTTGGTGCTGCGCTGGAATGCCGACGAACGTCGTCCGTTGGAGAAGACCAAACCGTCGAAACTCTCGGCGAAACTCTAGGCGCCACTTCTGGGATCTCTGGGACGGCAAATTTCCCGAATTTTTTAGCCGCAAGCTCGGGCACTGCGTCAAGGAGAGGCACAAAGATTTTGGAGTCCTTCACCAGCAGTTGCCGACGGGCAGGGTGCGGGCGACAAATCGGACACTGTCCTGAAGTGTGTGGTTGCATGAAGCATTCCTTCGGAGTATGAACAAAGGAGAAGTTATTTTCCTTTACAAGCTGGACCTGAGAGAGCAATGTGCCTTCTATATTAGAGGCGTAGATTGCGGTTGTTCCTGCGAGCCCCGGGCCAGTGTTATCACCAAGTGGTCCCTCTCCAATAACGCCGCCGAGCTCATGACCATCCGCTACTCTGATGCATGTATCAGGGGTAAGGAGGATGTATTTGAAAAGGTGGGGGCAGGAGGAGATCGACTTCGTTGCACCACTATCAAGTTGGGCGAGAGAGGGAAGAGACGCGGAGTACTGATTAGAGAGTTTATTGACAGTCAAGTCGTACTCCTCATCGGAATTCGTGTCTAACCCTAGCAGCCCGAGCACAAATGCTCGCTCCTCGTCACTCTCATCTG
>CALGTP010000054.1 GCA_937902105.1 uncultured Actinomycetes bacterium | reverse complement strand
GGAACCAGTTGACGTCCCCTCCGCCGAACTCCAAAGTGAGCCGGAGCGAATCGTCAGCATAGGCTAGAGCCTGGCTGAGGTCCATCATGCGGACCATGTTGCTGGACGTTGTCTTTGATGGGACCATGTAGTTGCCGTTGAAAGCCCATGCAAAGGCCAAGATGCGCAGCTGGAAGTAGGCGCCACAGATGTCCGACACGAGCACGTCAAAGTTCTTGTCAAAGCGAAGCTGGACACCGCCCGGAAGTTCAACTGCCTGCTGCTGCGGAGGTGCCTTTGCAAACAACACGGATTTGATCTTCTTGAGCTCTGGAGCGGATGCCTGCTTCTTCCGGAATTCACGGCACACACGGCCTCGAAG
Source organism: uncultured Actinomycetes bacterium (assembly GCA_937902105.1). GTDB lineage: Bacteria > Actinomycetota > Acidimicrobiia > Acidimicrobiales > Ilumatobacteraceae > Casp-actino8. Next base: position 3,500 of record CALGTP010000054.1, on the reverse strand, counting down.
AGCGTCCGAAGGATCGAGGAAAGGTCCCACTTCAAGATTGTACCTTTTCCAGTCTAGCTGGAGCTGCGAAAGAGCGCCATCAGGGATAGGTTTGTCGAAGTCCTCGTCGACTCCCTTGGAGGCCTGGGAGGAGGCGATGGTCAGAGCCTCACGAGCAGCTGCCCACGATGCCCTCATGCGGCTCTTGATGATGCCGGAGTCCTTACTTTCCGTGATGGAGTCGACCATGGCATCGAGCTCAGCTGAGGCGGTCTCCTTGTTGACGTAGTGCACAAAGTCCTCCAGCACCTCCAACTTGTACTTCGGGATAAAAGTTTTGGCGTACTTCTCATCCAGGCGAGCGCCTATCAAACATGTGAGCAGACCTCTGTCGGTCGCCTCCAGGTTGATGGCCAGCGCTTTGCTCGACATTGCAGCGGCTAAGGCTACGCAACTGTTGAGGCAGAGGATGGGTAGCGGGCAGGGCCAGGATCGAATCACTGAGACCGAAGACCACGCGTACCACTGTTGAAACAAGGTGCTGGTGGTTGTTTGGCTGAATGAGTCAGTTCGGACTGGCTCTTCGCTTAAATCAGCCAGAAAGCGTGCTTGTTATTTGCTCTACGAAACTTGGACTTATGATGGAAAGTGTAGCACTCATGACTTGTGGTTAACTGAGTCAGTTAGATGCAGCAAACTCATCAACATCCGAAACTAAAACTTCAAGCGAATGTGTATCAGCTGTGATAAATTTGTTGAACGGAATAACTGTGTAGACTCTGCTATCATCACGAGGGAAACCTTGACACAAGGGTCTGTGCAGCGAGCTATTCATTTCCACAAAAGCACCAGTACTGGCTCGTGCAATGCCTGAGTCAGGGTACTTTAAGTATTGAAGCAGTCGATTAACTGTATGTTCAATGTGTTTTGACGACAGTGAGGCAAAATTAAGTTGTCAGAGATAAATCGTAGTGGAGGGGGGACCAGTGAACTGAGTCCAAACCCGCACACTATTGTTGGCATGTTGCTTGGGAAACTGCGAGTTGCAAGTGTAGGTTAAACATGACTTGGCACAGGTTAACTGCACAGGCACTCGGTATTGTGGTTTACTGAGGTACAGTAAGCAAACACAAGACAGCATTTTGACGAAGTGGAGTTAGGGGTCATTAGCCCATGAACAATAGCACTGGTTATGCAGTAGTGACAACTAAGCTGTAAATGCAAAAGGAAAGTCTATGTTGACTCTGCCATTTTCACAGGGAAACCTTAGGTCAAGGGTCTGCGCGATGGATCTGTGCATTGCAGCTGAGTCATGTTACTGATTTGTTTGTTTTGGACATGAGTTAAAGAAAGTCGTCGGTACGTGCGCAATAGACTCAGCTCATAACGCCAAAATGATCTGTGAGTACAGGTGACTAAGGTATAGTGGTGCTCTAGCTAAACACCTATGGCACAAGTTGTCATACTCAAGCGCTTCTATGCCGAAGCCACGCTCACGCGGATCCTGGTCGTAGGGCTTGTCGCGGCACCAAGGTGTAACACGGAAGTCGTCCTGGGATACTTCGGAAACGAGGTGCCAACGTTTGCCCTGGATGAACCATTCAACCTCTGCAAGCTCTACCGGATCGTCGATGAGAGGCAAGTCATCGCATTCATCATCACTAGCGGAAGGCGACTCATCTGAGCCGCTGGCAGCGCTTGGCTTGCCCTCGCTATCGTCCTTCTCCTCATCGCAGATCTTCATCAGTTCATCAGCCGGAAGGTGATCAGGCGAAAGGAGCAGCTTCTCAGGTGGCGGATCAAGGGTCTGCATCTTCACGCTGTCGAAAGTGGCAGCAACAAGCTCCCACGAAATCGAGCCTGCCTGCAGAAGGCCTGTGAGGACGTCCGGCTGTGCGTCACGGCTTCTCCTCCATATCTCTTTAAACACAGAGAAGAGGGTGTCTACCAGGTGCTGCTTGACTCGCCTGCTGCGGGCGCATTTGTCCCCCGCATATCGAAAGCTCATCAGTTGCCTGGCCGAGCCGCGAGATGCTCTTTCAGACATCTTGCCTTGTGGAACGTCAGTCCAATTCCCCACGGCCTGAGCGTCTGCATCTGACACCATAAACACGTTGGCCGCAGTAGGTAGGAACCTGCGAAGGCGGTTATATTTGGCTGCGGCTGCTTCAGCCGGATCAACACCTGCAGCAACAAGGTGGCCTCGCACAATTTCCATGTACTGGCGTCTAGACATCTTCTTGCCGCAAAGTATGCCTGAGTCTGACGTGAAAGTAAAGAGCTCCATGCTGTCCAACTGCACAGCTGGCACAAGGAAACTGTCGTTGCTGATGCCCTGCAAGTTTTCCTGCCAGAAGCTAGTCACGGCAGCGTTGAGCTCCTTGCCTTTCCCAGGCAACTGAGGAACTGACCAGTCGAAACCAGGCCTGGCACCCTGCGATCGGGCCTTTCCCTTGCTGCAGTGGAGCACCGGCGAGTCACCACCCGACACGACTGATGATCTCTGCACATGTTCCCATCGGACACAACCAAGTGTGATGAAAATGGTGTCGTTGTAAATCGTCTGGATGCTCCCTGTGGACCTTTGAGCGACAACGACCATGTTGAAGAACTCCCACGGCAGCATTTCCTGAGCCTGAACAGTCTGGTGATTGATATCATGCAGACGGAACTTCAAGCAGAGATGGTGGTCAAGAGGTAAGGTGAAAGCACAGTTATCGACCCAGAACTGCAAGGCCTTCCAAACACCGCTCGCCGCGGTTGGTCCACCTTGGCTGACGGAGCGAAGGAAGCGGGCAAGCGGTCCTGGCTTCGCATAGATGCCACTCGTGCCTTCCTCAGCTGCGAACTCCAACCAGCGCCTGAGTGCGCCCACCACCTGGGCAAGGCGGCCGTCTGACAAGTTTCTTGGAGCCTGCAGAATTTCCATCTTAAGGACCTCCATGGACTCCTCGTCATCATCAATGCCAAGCTCCGCAAATTTTGCATCGTCCAGCGACTGGAGGTAGTAGTGCCAATACCGCTCAAGGTTTCGCTCAGTTCCGGCAGTTCTGCTCGCTGCTGACTGCTTCTGAACATCAGCAAGAGTCCGGGGGCCCTCAGTGCGGCCTGTCTCAGTTGTGCAGCGTATTGCCGTGCAACTGGACTTTGGAGTTGGTGCCAGTATTGCTGAGCTAGGCTTTGGCTTGGCCTTGATTAAAGGCTTTGGCCCACAAGCAACACTAGCAACGGTTTTGGCCAGAAGGCTCTGCTCATGTGCAGCCCACTTAGTGGCTCTGTTATAGGCCACCATGGCGTTGAGCTGGTCCTCCGAGCCCGTGATGGACTTTTCCACAGCGGTGAGAAAAAGGCCTGAGGAGCCCCAGTAGTGGACCCAGTCCGAGATGGATTGGATGCCAAGGCCTGCAAGGAACTCGCTCAGGCCAGCCGGGCCGGTGTCCAGGATGTCAACGAGTTCTGGATCCATTGAACTCTCTGCACTCCTCCGGCGTGAGCTCGATCTCTCTTGGCTCGTCGAGGCG
>CALGTP010000053.1 GCA_937902105.1 uncultured Actinomycetes bacterium | reverse complement strand
CAGGCGTATCGATGGCTGTCAGGGCGTGAAGGTCGACGATGCCGTGGAAAACGTCACCGTCGTGCTGGCCAGAGACCCAGTTGGAGAGGGCTCCGAGATAATTGCCGAGGTGCACTGGTCCGGTGGGCTGGATACAAGACAGAACGCGTGGCACGCTCAAAATCTAGTTGCTTGGCAATGAATACACGCGGTCAATTGCCGACCCAGGTGGTTCAGGCAAGTACGATGGGATGGTGGCAATTGACGTAGCAACCCCCGTGTACGAGGGACCTTTCGACCTTTTGCTCCACCTCATTTTGCGTGAAGAGGTGGATATTCACGAGATCAGCCTTTCCACCATTGTTGACGCTTATTTGGCTGAGCTATTGAAGATGCAAGAGCTTGATCTGGAAGTCGCAACTGAGTTTTTGCTCATAGCAGCAACTCTTATCGAGTTGAAGACTCGCCGATTGCTCCCAGGGCGCGAGGCCGTGGACCTGGACGATGAATTGGCATTGTGGGAAGAGCGTGATTTACTGCTTGCTCGACTGCTTGAGTGCAAGACGTTTAAAGACGTCGCAAAGATTCTCGCAACATTTGTAGACGATGCAGACCGTGTTTACGGACGTGCGGTTGGTCCTGACGAACGGTTCTCAGAAGTAGCACCTGACCTTCTTGAGGGTTTGACTATTGAAAAGCTTGAGCGGGGATTCATCAGTGCAATTACGCCACGTAAGCGTGATGAGTTGAGTCTGTATCACATATCGCCAATTCGCTTTACGGTTGCTGAAGCAGTTGAAGAGTTAATGGAAGATATAGCTCGTGTGGGGAATACTTCATTTCGCGCGTTGACCACGGGGCTTGTCGAGCGTCTTGAGATTGTGGTGCGCTTTCTGGCGATTCTTGAAATGTATAAACAAGGTTTTATTGAGCTAGATCAAGTCGATCGTTTTGGTGACATAACGGTTCAATGGACTGGTATCGGTACTGGAAACGAAAGTATGGCGGAGATCGATTCTTATGAAGGATGACGTAACTACAGAAACAGTGCGAGCTATCGAGGCAATTGTCCTTGTAGCTCACGAACCCGTACCGACAGACCTCATCGCGCAGTTGCTTGAAATTCCCGCCACAACTGTTGATGAAGTGTGTGCCCGTCTTGCCGAAACATATGAAGAAGCAGGTCATGGGTTTCAATTGGCCAAGGTCGCCGGAGGGTGGCGTTTCCAAACCCACCCAGATCTCGCGCCATATGTTGAACGCTTCATTCTTGATGGCCAACGTGCGCGTTTGTCTGGTGCGGCTCTTGAGACTCTCGCAATTATCGCGTATAAGCAACCAATCTCACGTTTACAGATTGCCTCAATCCGTGGAGTTGATCCGGATTCTGTGTTGCGAACATTGCATGGTCGCGCATATGTAGCGCCTGTTTCGCGAGATAACGGACCTGGTCAAGCTGTGCTGTGGGGTACGACTCAATTGTTTCTCGAGAAGTTGGGAATTGCATCTCTGAAAGATCTTCCAGCTATTGCTTCTTTTGTTCCCGACGCATCTCTTGTAGAGGCGCTAGAGAAAACACTTTTGATCGAGGCTGACTCTATTTCTGAGCCGAGCGAAGGCGCGTAATGTCGTCGTTCACCCCGCCGGGAGGCGCGGTCCCCGAACCACCGTTATGGGAACAGATTGCAAATGATGCTCGTCTTGCCGATGGTGAGCGACTACAAAAAGTTCTTGCACGAGCTGGATTTGGTTCACGTCGAGTCTGTGAGAATTTGATTGAAGATGGTCGCGTTGATGTCAATGGTGAAATAGCAGTACTCGGGCGCCGAGTAAATGTTGACACGGACATCATCGAAGTGGATGGTGCGCCAGTAGGTGTACTTCCTGGCCTTGTGTATTACTTGTTGAACAAGCCTGAAGGGGTAGTAACAACGATGGTTGACACGCATGGTCGAGAGACCGTTCTTGACTATGTGCCATCTGAACCGCGCGTGTTTTCAGTTGGACGTTTGGACATCGACACTACGGGGTTATTGATTCTCACGAATGATGGTCAATTGACTCAGTTTTTAACGCACCCCAGCCACGGAGTTGAGAAGGAATACATTGCAGAAGTTGAGTGTGGAACCAATGGTGTTCCAAACGGCGCTCTGCGGCATTTGCGTGATGGCGTCGAATTAGAAGATGGCATGACCGCGCCTGCAGAGGTGGGGCAGCCTGAGCCGGGAGTATTGCGAATAGTGATTCATGAGGGCCGCAACAGGCAAGTACGTCGAATGTGCGAAGAAGTTGGGCACCCAGTTATTCGACTTGTGCGTACTCGTATCGGTCCTCTGAGAGATACAAAATTGGCGCCAGGGCAGTGGCGCGAACTGACCATTGAAGAGGTTCGTCAATTATCTAGCGCAGTTGAGTTAGACGGTACGGATACGGTGTGGGAATGAGCGCAGACGCGATGACGAAGAAGAAAGCGAACGTATTCGGCCTTGGGCTAATTGGTGGTTCACTCGCGCTTGCTTTAGCGGATGCCGGTTATGACGTCGGTGGACACGATTCGGATAAGTCAAAGATTGATGTCGCGCTTGAACGCGGAATCATTGCTTTTCCCGGCTTGTATTCAGATGCCGAAGTTACTTTTGTTGCAACCCCTGTCGGTACCGTTGCGCAAGCAGTGACTGAATCTCTTGATTTGACAACTGGAGTTGTTACTGATGTCGGATCAGTGAAGACATCTATCTCGCTTCAAATCTCTGATCCGCGTTTTGTACCAGGTCATCCCATGGCTGGATCTGAACTGGATGGCCTAGATGGCGCAGACGCTTCAATGTTCGCCGGAGCTGTATGGGTTCTCACTCCAACAACGAATTCCTCGGACGCTGCTTTCGCCGTTGTTGCTGGCTTAGTTGCGAAGTTTGGAGCAGAGATTGTGGCTATGGATGCTGAACAGCACGATGATCTGGTCGCAGTTGTTAGTCATGTTCCACATCTCACAGCTGCAACGTTGATGCGTATTGCGGATGATCGTTCTGAAGAACACATGGCGTTGCTACGACTTGCGGCAGGAGGTTTTCGTGACATGACGCGTATTGCCTCTGGCCGTCCTGGCATCTGGCTGGATATATGCGAGCAAAACAAGGCATCTATAGTTCGCGGGCTTGATGCCCTCATTCTTGGTCTGACCGACATGCGTGACGTAGTTGCTGGCTCCGATCGCGATGGACTGTTGTCTCGACTTGAACAAGCACGACGAGCCCGCATGAATTTGCCCACCGGCGCTGGCGCGGTAGAGGATTTGGCAGAGGTACGTATACCGATTCCTGATCGTCCGGGAGCTGCAGCTGACGTGTTTACGTTGTCTGGCGAACTTGGTGTGAATATCTATGACTTTGAAGTCGTGCATTCAGCTGAAGGTGATCGCGGCATCATGGTCACGGTTGTTCGTGCCGAACATGCAGAAGTATTTCGTGGCGGGTTGCTGGCCCGCGGATTCCGTCCCGCTGTACAGCCGTTGTCGTGACCACAATCGTTCTTCGCCCACCTGCCGGCGCACTCGATGCAGCTATTTCGGTGCCAGGCTCGAAGAGTGTTGCTAATCGTGCCTTAGTGTGCGCGATGTTGTCGAAAGAGGCCTCTTATATATCGGGCATTCCAGCGGGTGATGACGCTCGTGTTGTATTGAACGTGATACGTGAGTCTGGACGCTCTGTCAGCGTTGTTGAAAATGGCATTCTCATCGCTGAAACATCGAAGCTTAGGTTTCCAGGAATTGTGGATGCGGTACTTGCAGGTACATCATCGCGGTTCCTAACCGCTGTTGCTGCCTTGTTTGACTCGACCACGATTATCGATGGTGAAGCGGCGTTGCGTAGTCGTCCGATGTCGGATTTGCATGATGCTTTGGAAGCGTTAGGTGCGGAAGTGTTACACCTTGGTGAAGAAGGTCACTTGCCGGTCTCGATATCACGGGGTTCGTTAGCAGGCGG
>CALGTP010000052.1 GCA_937902105.1 uncultured Actinomycetes bacterium | reverse complement strand
GACTTCGTCGGCAGCCAAGCAGAACGCGATCAACTAGCGAGTATTGCTCAAGAATCATGGATCGCTAAAGGTCTCTTCGCCTATCCGATTTTCAACTATGAAGATTGCTTGGCCATTTTGCGCGATCGACGGTGGCACAGTGCTGCTGCTCTAGCGGCCATCGCCTTTGGCGTTGACGATCCGCGTCTCAGCGAAAATCGTCAGCCGTCAATTCTTTCCTCTGAAGGAGAAGTTCACACTCGACTGCGTCGTTTGGTGGCTCCATCTTTTTCGCCACGAGCCGCCGACCACCTGCGACCATTTATGCGCGAGGTGATGAATTCGCTGATTGATCCAATCGTCGCTCAAGGCCATTGCGATCTCGCCGTTGATATCTGTGAGCATTACCCGATTCCGATTATTTGCGAACTTCTCGGTGCGCCAAAGTCAGACTGGCAATTTTTCAGCCGTGTCGCTGAAGATGTCTTGCGAATCTTTGATGCGAATAATGCAGATGAGATCGACCTCATTTTGGCAGCTCAGGCAGATCTTGATGCCTACGTTCGGCAACTGATCTCCGAGCGACGCGATAGCCCCGCCGACGACCTGATTACAAGTCTGATCGCTGCTGAAGAAGCCGGCGACAAACTTAATGAGAACGAGTTGGTCTCAATGGTTGAAGCCGTGATCATTGGTGGCACCGACACCACGCGCAATCAACTTGGATGTTCAGTAGCGCTATTTGCTGAGCATCCTGAACAGTGGAAACTTCTTGCCGAGCGCCCCGAGTTGGCAGGAAAGGCCGTGGAAGAGACGATGCGTTATTTCGGAGCCGTCCGCAGCACTGGTCGGTTCGCTAGCGAGGATATTGAATATAAGGGCATTTTATTTCCCAAGGGGACTTTGGTTGTGCCGTCGTTAGTCCTAGCAAACCGTGATAGCGCAGTTTTCAACGAACCCAACACGTTTGACATCACCCGCGAACCTGCAGGTCAACCACAGATGACCTTCGGCGCAGGCATTCATTATTGCCTCGGGGCTGCCTTGGCTCGGGCCGAACAACAAGAGGCACTTCCCCTCTTGGCTCAGAGACTTCCCAATTTGCGGATCAACGGCGATGTCATCTGGAAGCCATCCACGGTGGCTATCTTCGGTCCAGAAAACTTGCCCATCGCCTTCTAAACAGATATATACTGGCACAGACATTGCCTCTTCACGATCTGGAGGATTGATATGAAGATTTCAAGTTCATGCAAAATGTTTGCGGTCGTGGCTTTGCTTGCCGCAGGAGTCGGCCTGAGCACTACCTCGGTCAGTGCGCGAGCACCGCAGGTACAAAGTGCGACCTCAAAGCAGTACACAGTCAAGGCGAAAATCGCTGGAGCGAAAAATAAGACCGTGCTTCTCGTCGCGAAAACAGGTCGCGTTTTAGCCTCCAAGAAAATCACCAGCAATAAGTGGACCGCTGTGAAGTTGAAGACGCCCTCAAAGCCAAAGATTTCAACTCTGGCGGGAGCGACTCTGCAGTTGGTGTCATCAACGACTGGCGATTACTTCGGACCCGTGGTCTTAGGTTGGAAGGGCACCAAACTGACAAGTGCATCCAAGGTGTACACAAAGTTTTCTTCCTCTGCGACAACCACCATTGATCTGAAGACGATCACTATCAAGAGTGTCTCAACAAAACAAGGCTACGGTTACACTGCTACCTCTTCGTCGCAAGTTGATAAAACCATCGCTTCCACAACGAAAGCGACCAAGGGGGTGCCAAAGGGTGTCGGTAACTATGGCAAAGCGAAAACAGCTTCGGCAAGTGCGCTTTTCGTTACTGGTAATCGTTCACCGATGGCGTGTCCTCCAACCTGTCCAGGTTCAGCAGCAGTGAATGTGGATACCCTCGACGGCGGCGACTTCGATGACGACGGTATCCCCAATGCCTTTGATGTGAATGATGATGGCGATGCAAAGGTTGACTCGGCTGATTCAAATACTCCTGAACCGAATGTCAGTGGCTCGTCAACTGATGCGGCTACTTGTGAGGCTGCTGCTTCATTTCATATCTTCACCAACTACAAGGCCACGGACCCCAGTTTCGCAGACACCTTAAATTTTTACGGTACGGGTAGTCACGCGGCGACTGACGCATCTATTTTCACCCAAGTCGCAGCGTCAATGTCGATGGTTTTTTCACCGATCACTCAAGTCTGTGGTGAAACTGTGACGAAGATGGAAATCAAGGGAGTGGGTGTTTCGTACGCCCCTACTACCTACGCCGAAGTGACGGCAGGTGACACTGGGGACATTCAATGGCAAATCGGTGCAGGCACAATCAACAACGTGGCAACGACTAAATTCACCGCGCAAACTTTCACCTCGCAGGCCAGTCTGCCGTCTGGACAAGACACTTTCATTCAACGAGTCACCACAACGAGTGGCAATGTATATGAATTCACCGCTACTGCTGGGTTTGTGTTCGTGACCCATCCGATGTTGCAGGGCTATTGCGTCAAGACATCGACAGACACCTCCCTCTCCTGCGTTAGTAGTTTTCAATTCACCACAATCGACTATGACGCAAGCTCCATCCCGAGGATCTCCATTGCTTCAACAGAAACTTTAGTATTACGCATGTATCGCCCCCAACGCTTCGCCATTGACGGCGAGGCAAGTGGCTTTTACAACCTTGGTGGGTTTAGGTACACCCCCGATATGCCGAACCCCCCCAGCGGCGGGCTGTCAAATGGCAACTTCGGCAAGTGTGATGGAGCGACCTACACCGACGGCGAGATGACGACCGATACATTGGCTAATAGCAGTGACTCAAAAACCCTAAGCACTGTGCAGGCGTCATGGAATCTCAAAGCTTGTTTCACCGCACAGTCAAAACCTTGGTCGACGGGCACGGTCACAATCGATATTCAGGTTGAGCCATCGGGTCCTGGTGGCAACAGTGCCCAAAAACTTTTCCTCACTCTGACGTAATAATCGTCCCCCGAAAACAGGCGAGCGATGAGCCCCGATTATTCAACACGCCATCACGGGTGACACGATGTAGTGATGAGCGCAACAAAAACGATGAAACTCGGCTACAACACTGGCTATTGGTCGGCAGGACCACCGGCAGGAGCCGACGAGGCTGTCCTTGAAGCAGACCGCTTGGGTTTTGATTCGGTATGGACTGCCGAGGCCTACGGCAGTGATGCATTAACTCCCTTGGCATGGTGGGGAGCCAACACTCACAATGTGCGTCTCGGGACTGCCATCATGCAGATGAGCGCTCGCACACCCACGGCGGCGGCGATGGCGGCAATCACTCTGGACCATCTCTCCAAGGGGCGTTTTATTCTCGGGCTCGGCGCAAGTGGACCACAAGTCGTCGAAGGTTGGTACGGTCAGCCTTACCCCAAGCCTTTGGCACGTACACGCGAATACATTGACATCGTGCGCCAAGTTCTTGAGCGCCAACATCCTGTTGAGGCAAACGGGAAGTTTTACAGTTTGCCCTATACCGGTACTGATGGTGCTGGCCTTGGCAAATCTCTCAAAGCAACCGTGCATCCACTGCGCAGCAATATTCCAATCTACCTCGCAGCCGAAGGACCAAAGAATGTCGCCCTCTCGGGCGAAATATGCGATGGATGGTTGCCGCTGTTCTTTTCACCTAAAGAAGATGCCTTCTATCGTCGCTGCCTCAATGAAGGTTTCGCTAAATCACCTGAAGGGCTGAACAAATCAGCGCGATTTGAAGTCGCCTCGGGAGCGATGATCATTCCTGGCGATGACGCTGAAAAATGTGCCGATATGGTTCGTCCGTTTTTAGCTCTCTATGCCGGAGGTATGGGAGCCAAAGATGTCAACTTTCACTTTGAAGTTTTTGCTCGCATGGGTTACGAGGATGTGGCCATCAAGGTTCAAGAATTGTATTTACAAGGCAAGAAGGCCGAAGCCGCTGCCGCAATTCCCCTGAAAATGGTTGAAGATGT
>CALGTP010000050.1 GCA_937902105.1 uncultured Actinomycetes bacterium | reverse complement strand
AGTTAAGGAATTTATGGGCTTTTGGAAGCCATAGTTTTGGTTAGGGTTTGATTTGGGCGGTTCTGTAGTTTGTAGCCTACAATTTGGTGTTTTGGTAGCCATCGGTCGCACATGGCACCCTCATGGACTATTGATGCAGGCTTTGTGATTTTTCAGCAATGCGTGTCAACTTTGGTACTCTGGAACTGCTAACAGCTCAAGGGGGCAAATATGTCGAGTGGGTTGTAAATGTCTTACGTTTGGGGTTGTCTTAATTATAATTGCCTTTGTATTTTTCTGCGCCCCTGAATTATTAGCAGTTCTAGAATATCCATAAATTGCTGCTGCTTGCTTCTGACGCTTTCATCACTGCGCATTTTGCAGCTTTGAATCCAGCATTTTAAACACACATCGCCATCACAAACCTGCGAATATGAAGGTCATTCGCCATCACCATGGCTGACAATGCGACTGACACTGTGGAGGGCCACCATAACAGTGAAAGCTGTAACAGCGATGACAGCTCTTCTTCTGGAGATTCTTCTGGAGATGGTGATGGTGACGATGGGTCTGAAACTCAAGACGAAACTGAGGGAACAACTGAGCAGGTTTAGACTGTTTGTTTTTTGACAATGATATACAATGCATCCTTTCAACTTGCCATATTTGTGCGCGCTGACTGACTGACCGACTGACTGACTGGCTGACTGATTTAAGAACTTGTGCAGGCTCCGTCGGCTGCGCTTCAGCAGCCGCCTGCAAAGGCTGAGGATGGTGCTGCGGCTGAGGAGGACGACGGGGACCAGGAAGATCTTGCCCCCAACCGCCTGAGTGACATCGACATGTTCAAGATGGCCAATCACTATGTTTCAGTTTTAGCTAAGTTAAATCGCGTGGCCTTGTCGAGTTCGATCAAACATAACATGTCTACAAGTGTTGTCGAAGTCGTTTGCTTGCACACAGTGCACACATAGTGTTTGCAGCCAGAGGCTTCTGACGTCAGGTGGTCTGCGGCGCCATCAAGTCTGGATGAGCTGGTAAATTCGTGGCCACAGTACAACGCATCAACTATGTTAAACGACCCTTCCCACGGATCATATTACCTTGAGAACATAACTCGCTTATCTCAGACCTGCCTAGTACTATTCGAAGACTTCGCCGGCACTGGCAACGCCGGCACTTCTTTACACTCGCAGTTCAGGGCGCTGCTGTCTGCAGCAGGCTTGTGCAATTGTAACAAATATTAGCTAACATGGCCAACAACATTAGGTGACGTTAGTACTCCGAAGCCGACTTCTTCATCGTAACAACAGTTATCTTTCTCTGAGTGCTATACATGAAGAGCTAGCATATGCTGGTGACTGAACAGCAAGTGATTTCATAGATGTACCGTATGGCACACAATACAGACAATCACAAACTAAGTCTGCAGGCTTGCCAGCGCCAACAGCACATGGGCTTCGCACACAAGTAGCTTGCGACATCAACCCGGCCAGCAAAAAAGTGTTGAAAAGCTTGCACGAGGACATGACTGGTCGTTAACGCAACAGGTTTGAACGAATCAATACCTGAGATCACCACATTTGCACCAGCTGTGAAATGCCCCTGCCTGAAGGATCACAGGCCTCTCGCAGTACAAGGAGATTTATGTGACAGGATTTGCCCTGATGCTTCAGCTCGTATGGACAAGGTGTATGATTCCACATTGTTTGAGCTGGAGATGGTGCTCAGTACAAGCCTTTTTGCCGTTGAACGAGATTTCAGGATATCTGTTGATTAATTCAGTGCATGCTCTAGCCCTATCATTCGCAGCATCAAGTATGAAAACAACATCGTGCAGCGTTACTTCAGTTGCTGCAGTTTTGACGAACGTGTGGACCGTGTGGACAGCGTGTGACCAAGATTAATACATGTGACATTCCAGTAACAGATATCGTGATACCTGATGCTCCATTCAGTGCATGATCTACCAGCCAGCCCAATCACTAGCAGCATCAAGTGACACATTGTGAAACAACATCGTGCAGTATTACTTCAGTTGATGTCGTTTTGAAGAACATGTGAACGTCGTGTAACCAAGGTGAATTCACATGTGACGCGTCAGTGCCAGAGATTGATTCCGTGAAAGCGAAGTATGGTGAGATTTTACTCGACCGATATATGTCCATACTGTCTGACCCTGCCATGTATTTGGATACAATTCCAGATACCGATCACAAGGTTCACGCAGTCGAACATTCGATTCAATTAGTTCTGTTCAGCTTACATGATCAGCTTGCGCTCTTTTCGGTCCAACAGCAAATGCAGTAGCACAGCAACATACCTCGCAGTGTGTGTGTGTGTGTTTTATATCCATGCGTGATGTGGTCTGTCCTGCTTGTATGTCCTGCCACTCTCCACAACGATGTCTGCGCTACTGCGTACGCCAAACAGAGAGTAAACCTTGCAGGAGTCATACACGCCAGTCGGTTTCGCGCGCAACTTGCAGGAGATCCAGGAGGGAATGGGCCGTGAGATTGTGGTTTTGTATTCAGCTGGTAGCACTTGTGTAGACTTGTCCATCATCGGCGCATCATTTAGCTGATGACCCACGGTGCCGCATTGGTGTAGCTCATCCGCTGGTGTTAGTTGGTTTGACATGTGTGTGATTTCACAAGTTTTATGTGACTATTCGAATAAGGTGCAAAGGCAGGGCTGTTGGGCAAGAGCACCAAATCCTTGGCCGTGTTTATTGGGCAGGTGAAGCACGGACGTCCCCGGCTTGTCGCACACGAGTGCACGACAGGACGATACACACACATGTTATCATGTTGTGAACATTGAACAAGCTACAAATTATCGTTTGAATCTGAAACATAGTACACATCACATGTGGTGTCACTTTCCCTCCCTGTACCATCCCTATAGGATTCCTTCGATGGATATTTTCGAAGTATCTCCCAGAATTCACGCTCCACGCGCCTAGTGCACCTGATGACATCACAGATGACATGAAGGAAACAATGCAAAGGTGCAAGCAGAACAAGGAATGGCTTTTGTCGCAACACTTGTTCGGCTACCCTTCAGTCAGGCCTCGCCTGTATAGTGTTCTTTCCGACGATGATTCATGCAGCCTTGAACAGGACGGCTTGAAAAGTTTGACCAAGTTATACCGAAAGGTCATGATGAACGTATCTGATCTTTTTGTGGCTCCGAAGGACAGCTCTTTAGCATGAGACCCTAGATTTGATGATGTGTAGTTTTGTTTAGTGCAACTGTCAACAAACTGTAAATTGTAAACAGCAACAGGATGAGATTGAAGCTGAGCGGAAAAGGATGGCAACAAATACTTGTCGGCCCCCAAACTCCACTTTCAGTAGACTTCTTACAGGCCGGGTATGTTTTTTGTATGTTTATATATTCATTAGTTGGAATTTGTCGTATGCTTTGATGTTGAGTTAGTTACTTTTAGTGTAGTGTGATTATTGGATCGGAGCCAACATTGTACCATCGGAGCAGAACAGGTGCAAAGCCAGCATGGCTACTCGATTACAAGAACCACAAGCGTGTCAGGAAACATTTCCAGAAACGACGCGATTGTCTAAGCTGGACTCATATCGCTGTGTGATTTAATTTGCTGGTTTTTGTTTGTTAGTTCTCTAGCTCTCTCAACACAAGTACAGTACGGTCGGGATGTTAAGGTCATGACTTTAAGGTCGCCCCAACACGGAACATGCAGAAATATCAAACAACCTACAAACACCTCAGAAATCCTAGGGTCACCCCAGCCCCTGGCCATATCCACAGTGACATTAACTAGTCGCCCGCACTGTAGTCGATGCCAGCCGGCATCAGGTACGAAATACCTGGTTTGCAACCTCAATCAAAACCCACGAAAGCGCTGCATCGTTGCACCCCTTCTCCCAACGCTCTTGAGGGGTGGCACTATGTGGTTGCTTCATAGTCCATCAGCAGATGATTCTGGTGATGGAGAAGAGCGGTACATGCTGGGCCAGGATTGGTTCATATACATATACTTTATATATATATACACATATACGTCAGGATAGAACAGCTAAACCAACAATTTGTTTCATCATGATGTGATCTTCGTCGTGCTTCAATCTTTCTATCTCTGTCTATCTGTCTCTTTCTCGCACCCGCGCACTTACCATTTATTTCTCTCGTTTTCTTTGTGGCCGCCGCAGGAGCACTTGACGTCCCAGGGCATTCCGGTGTACCCAAACTTTGCAGGGAAATTCCAGCCTTTTCCTCACTGGTCTGCTTCGTTGACCCCCGGACAGATGAAGTCGTTGGCTGGCAATGTGACTGATTGTATATATATATATACACAT
>CALGTP010000049.1 GCA_937902105.1 uncultured Actinomycetes bacterium | reverse complement strand
GGGGAACCAGCACGAACTGGAGCTCAACGTCGGCGTCGGTACGGGCGCCGAGGAGAAGGTGAGAGACCAGAGATTGGTCGGGGTAGTGCGTGAGGCGGTGCCGCACAGCCGAGCGGTCGATGATCTCGAGTGGTGGCTGGTGGAACGATGCCACCACGCAGCAGTCGGAGTGATCCAGGGTGCAATCCCACACTCGACCCCTCGCCCAGTCCTGAAATTCGGATTGACCGATGGCGATGGCACCTGGGCGGTCGCGGACGATCGCCCCGGGCGCCGTCCCGCGGGTCAGCTCAGCTCGCACGTGGGCTAGGTCACGGAGCTGGTGGTCGATCCACCCCGAGAGGCGTGCGGCGCCGTCGGGGGTGAGCAGCTCGTGAGCGGTCCTCGGGCACGCGGGGGCATGGGACGGCGCGTCAGGCTGCTCTGGGGGAAGCGGATACCAATCAGTGGTAAGTGGGCGGAGAATCTGGCTGAGTGGGACGTCGTCCAGTCGCGCGTCCGAGAAGTCCGGGAGAGCCTCCAGGAGGTGCGTAGGGATCTCGCCGATCACAAGTGGGGTGATGCGATCGACCCATCCCTCCAACAAGGGATCAGAAGACTGCTGTTCCAGTGCGAGTCGAAGGGCCATATCCGCCAGGGTTGCCGCTCTGAGGGCGCGCGCTGCTGCGCCGGCGCGAGGGTGGTCCGGATCGGGCCGCTGTTGCAGACTGCGGAGTTTGGTAACGCCGAAGGAGAACTCCACCGCGGCGGAGGCTGGTATGTCCGAAGGTTCCGAGTGGGGTGCTTGGAACATACGACACGCGAGGATGGCACGTGCCGCAGGGTCTCCGAGAGAGGCGTCGGAGAGGGCGGCGAGGGTGCACCATACGAAGGCCGCCCCGGTGGCGAAAAATCGAGCCCGGTGGGCCGGCGATCGTACGATGGATTCGGGCGGAGGGACGAAGTCCACTGGAGCGGCGAAGAGCATCGCCCCCGAGGCGTACTGTCCGATCATGAAGGGCATGTAGAGCGCCGCCGACACGACGCAGCTGCAGAGCTGGCTGACCAGGCGCATCGCTGCGGGCCGTCGG
This sequence comes from uncultured Actinomycetes bacterium, assembly GCA_937902105.1. Lineage (GTDB taxonomy): Bacteria > Actinomycetota > Acidimicrobiia > Acidimicrobiales > Ilumatobacteraceae > Casp-actino8. The sequence goes on along the minus strand of CALGTP010000049.1, from coordinate 5,510 downwards.
GCGGCGGTTGGGAGTACGAGCCCCGCGCTCGTGTAGCCATTGGCGTGTGCCAGGATAAGCGGCTCGGAGAGTGCGCAGATGAAGAGGAGAATGGCCATCCCTTCTGCGTACCCTCGACTGTCCACCATTTGGTCCTCGGGTAGGGAGAGGATAGGCTCTCTAGTCCCTGTTCGGGAGGGTGGGTGGGTTTATCCGGTAAGCTGTTTGGACAGCGCCGGATCGCTCAACGCGGAGACCGACTCGCCTGCCCTTTAGGGGTGTGACGAGTGGTTCCGTCCTAGGGACGGACGGTTGGTGCACGCGGAGTTCGCGGCTAACCGGGGCTGGGCAACGGCCAGCATGGACGCGCACGCGCGGTATGCGACTCGAGTGCTCCCTTTCGGGACTGAACGAGTGCGAGCGCCTTTGGGCGTCTCGGTTAGTCGCGCGCAGGTGGGCCGAGGGGCGCTGCGCGCTAACCGGCGGTTGGCGGTGCCATAGGGCGGTGCCAGGGCGTGCGTACCTAACGGGGTGCACGCTGGTTGATCATCTCGTCCGTGTTTCCCGTGGAAAGGGAGAGGTCGGAGGAGAAGGTCATGGTCGTCGTCCGGGGTGTCGTCCCAGCCATCGTCTCCGTACGGGTCGCCGATTGGTTCGGTGAGAGGGGGGCGGCGGCCGTCGCCAGGCCCTCGCACGTCTTGGTAACGGCGCCATTCGGGATCGGTGGGTCGCGCGTCCGGGCTTAAGTGATCTGCCGGGACGGGATGCCCGCTGGACATCCAGTTGATGATGAAAACGGCGATGATTTGGAGATAGGTAGGGGTCTCGTCATCGTCTTCAACATCGTCGGAGGAAGCGTCATGCAGCTTGCCCGAGACACGGAGATCTGCTAATGCTTGGCAGGTTAACACGTGAGGTAGCCACGAGCTGCGAGCACGGTCGCGCGCCTCTGGATCGGGGTAGTCGAGGTGGCTCGGCCGGTGTTGCTGACGAGTCACTGGGTGCGTCGGCGGGCGGAGCGTCGCGTTGACGACCGCGAGACGCACAAACTTGTCGTGCTCGGCTGGATCGCCGTACTCGCTGGTGCGGAATTCGTAGACGGAGGCAAACGGCGACACGTCGACGTAGTCGTACACGATGGTGTCAGGCTGCTCGACCACGACCACAGCTGCGTGGGGGCAGGTGAGGCACCAGAGTACCATCGCACCGGCCCAGAATGCGCGGCAGTCGTGGATCTTGAGGTGGAGGCAGTGCTCGTCGCCCCGCAGGTGCTGGAAGCAGTTGGGGAAGAAGTAGGCCCTCTCCCAGTACCGAAGCCCGACGATATCGCGTACGTCGCCCAGGTAGTGCGGGAAGTGGTGGAGCGCCGGCCGCAGATCGCAGGATAGGGTGTGAAACCCCCGGGCTTGAAGGGCGACCGTGAGGGCACCTGAGAACTCACACGCGACCAGGATCGTGGGAGCCTCATCCGTGAGGAGGAGACCGCGGACATCCGCAAGAGTCAGCGGAGGCGGTGGCTGGATCCGCGAGCCGGAGGCTGCTGAGGCGAGCCGGCGGGAAGGAGGCGGAGCGCGCTCGCTCTCGGGGTACGTGGCGCGGGTGGCGCTGCGGCAGTCCGAGTCGTCATGGTGCACTTGCACTATGAGAGCTCGCGTCCGGTCTGAAGGCGCGGACGGCGGGGCTGGCGGCTGAGCAGCACGCCCTGAGCTGCCATCGGCGGTGACGACGGCGACCAAATGGCGGCCGATCCACATGCCGACTTCCAGAAGGGCGTCGGGAGTGGTACCGTGGCACGGAAGGATGACGCCGAGACTGTCGACATGGCTGAGATCGTCGACGGTATGGATGACTATCGCGGCCTTGTAACAGTCGGCTGCGACCTGCATAAAGGCGAGGTCGGTCCACGACGCGGGCTGGGCAATGTGGTGGCACCAGCCCTCGACCGTGTTCGTGAGCGCGCCAGCAGGGCCTGCGTCATCCTCTTGGCATCGGAGAATGAGGCCTTCGAGGGTATAGAAGCGCCCTTGCCGGTCCCGAAAGCGCGTGCGCCGGGCGCGGTGCGCGGGAATCATGACGTGTTCGATGACAGCGCGACGCAGCTGCGGGCCATCGAGAGTGGCCAGGTTGACAAGCCCGAGCAGGTAGCTGAGGGTGTTGGGCCCGCACTGGCCCTGGCCCCCACAATCGACTACGAACTTGCCCTGCGAACTCAGCGACGTTGCGAGCGTCTTGAGGGGAGACTGGAGCTCGCGCAGACTCGTGGCAGCGAGGGCGTTGCGACGGGCGGTGGGAAGGTCATGAAGTAGTCGGGCTAGCTCGCGATTGATAGCCAGATCTTCGGACACGTCCCCGACGTTGAAGCGAAAGTTCCGGATGACAGAATGATCAGGCCGTGGGTTAGCACCGTCGCCAGGGAGCTCGTGCTGCGGTGGATGCCCAAAGTTCGGCCTCATGCTGGTGTCCGGTTTGAGCCATAAGGATTTGCCGCCGCCAGCGGGCTCACGCTGGGGCGGCTGCTCAAAATTCGGCCCCGTGTCAGCGTCCGGGTGGTGCTGAAGAAGCAGCGGGCCGCCGGCAAAGCGGACTTGCGGGGCCGCCGCCAGCCGCAGCGGCGGGCTCGACTGCTTGGGATCGGGCTCGTCTGCGGCAGCGAGGCGGCGCTTGAGAGAATCGACAGCGTCCATAAGCGTGCGAAGCTCGGTCGCCGGTGAAGCGAGCTGCGCCCCGTCAGACGAGGGCCCGACCTGCCCCACGCCCTGGCGCCCGCGCCCGCGTTCGCTCCTGCCCCGCCCGTCGCCGCGACCGCGGCCCTTGCCACGGCCCTCGGGGACTTTGACGATGCCAACGGTCTGCTCGGGGGTGGCAGCCGTCGCGAACTGCTTGGCCATCGACTCCCGGTCGAAGCTTGCAAGCAGAGAGTGACAGGACGATCCGAAGGTCTCATGACCAGCCTTCCCAGCCGCGCCGCAGCGAGCGAGGCGGTTCCTGTCCGCGCAGTTGGCGAGCAGGAAGGGCCAGCACGGGGCACCGACCCCCCGATCGGGGACGCCCAGATGCTTAGCTAGACCCGCCACGTCCCAAGCATGACCGCTGATGATGAGACGACTCTTGTGCCACTTCCAAGACTTCGACAGCGAGCCGGGTGCCAGGCCGCCGTCAGGTCCGCTGGCTCCGTCGGCCCCGGCGAGGAGATCTAGGCTCAAAGAGTCCATGCCGACGGTGAGCGAACTCGACAGGTCACCCACCTTGGCCTTCTTCTTGAGGTGGTCGACATAGAACGGGTCGTCCAGCCTGAGGGTTTCCCAATTGGGGGTGGGGGCCTTACCGTCGTGCATCCTGAAGGCACCTTGCATGTCGCCCCGCGCCTGGCGCTTGCGTGAGATCTCGGTCCCGAGCATGACGAGGTCGAGGATGACGGTACCATCCGCAGGGAAGAGAGGTACTTGCAGAGATCGCGAAGAGGGGTCGGGATCGCGGACGAGGGCGGTGAGCCGATAGCGCAAGGCCACAAGGGCCTCCCCGAAGATCTTGGCGCAGGCCGCGATGTGGGCGTACTGGTCGATGAGCAGGGGTAGGCCCGCCGCAAGCTTAAGCTTCGAGACATAGAAGTCCACAAAAGCCGGCCACGTGTAGCCTTGCGGGGCCGGGCCCGCGGCGCCTGGCAGCGACTGAGGGATGCCGAGAGATACCAAGAGAATATTGACGAAGCTTTTGACGCGCTCGAGATTGCTGAGCTGGACATAGTAGTTAGCCTTGGCTACGGTCTCGATCGCCGAGCTGACGTTCACGCAGCGCGCCCAGCCACCGGCCCCGTGGGGCGTAGCGAAATAGTCCATCGCGTCGAACTCAAAGCGCAGCAGCTGGGAGAGGAGGGAGTTCGTATCCTCGCGCCCCGTGGCGGTGGCGAACACGTACGACTTCATATGCGGCGGCATGACCGGCGCGGCCGGGTTCGACGTGTCCAGCCGGAGCGCCGTGTTGAAGTAATTGAACAGCTGGGGCCGCAGCCCGTTGAGAGCCATGCAGGCGGCGTTGCGAGAGCTAGCCGCGTCGGAGGTGCGCGGGTTGGGATGCAGCAGGATGCGGGACGCGAGGATGCAATCCGAGACCGCTAGGACCGCTGTAATGGCATTGACCTGGCCCGCCTCCGAGGTAAGATCGTAGCGGCCTAGGGCTACCTCCACGTTCTTGAAAGATTGGCGGGCAAGCGCGAGCCCGTCGGCGTCAGCTCCTCCGCCGGGGGCGCCCCCGCCCACGATATTATTGGCCGCGCTCTGCCCGGGCTGAGCCATCACCGCATTCTCGGCGAGTAGTGCGGCCGTCATGTCGCTGAGCGTCGCGTTGGGCTGAGCCAGGATTGGGTTGATAGTGGGCATCCTCATGGCCAGCTGGGTCTCCAGCTTGGGGAGGGCGTCCGCCAGCCTCGTATCATGGAACTCGGAAGGGAGCATCGCCTTCTGCAGCACGCGCAGGGCGCTGACGATCTCGCCCTCATCGTTACCCAAGTCGAGCACGGACTGCCCAATGGTGGGGTACCAAGGGCGGGCGAAGTAGATACGATGCTCCTCCACCGCAGCCTTGTCGGCGTCGGAGCGCTGGTATCGGAGTCCAGCCACAAGCTCGGCAAAGAGGCTCGCTTGATCGACCGAGTGGGAGCGGTACGGCGCCGAGAGGAGGGAGCCGACTAAAACCTGGGGTAGGATGGAGGCCAGCACGGCGTCTGCGGCGGTGCTCTCGCCGCGAATGATGGCCGCGACGAGAACAGAAGGGGCACCTGCCGCGAAACGCGCGGCGTTCCTGCCAACCGGCCCGAGGGCGCCGGCCAGCAGCGAGATCGCGGCCCAAGGGGCCTTACGGGCACGCGGGCCCGCGGTAATCTCGAGACTAGGGATGGACGCCGCTCCCAGAAAGGCGATCTGCTCGAAGCGCGCGCGCGCAGCGGCCTGCGCAGCAGCCGCGCCCGGCGAGGTAAGCGGAGCCGCAGCATTCCAGTCGTTAGCGGTAATGAGCATTGAGTTCGGGTTCTGCAGGACGAGGTCGCCGATGAGGACATGGAGCTCGGCGACAGTGTTGTACATAACGCCCGGGGGCGCCAGGCCCGAGGCACAGAGCTCGGACAGCACCCGGCTCCAGCACGCGGCTTGAAACCGCATTGTGAAAGGGTTGATGCCGCGAGCCGCAGCCAAATCAGCGGGTAACGGGGATACCTTGCAGCGAATGCCGAACGCGTACAGGAGCGCGAAGAAGGGCGCCGCGACCTGCTGAGGCGGCGCGTTCGCTGCAGCGGCCACCGGCTGCCACTGGATAAACGTGCTGGTAGCGGCGACCAGAGAGTGCCCAGCAGGTAGGTATACGGGGTCCTCATCGAAGAGGGGGTTGCCCGGCGCGGCCGCCGGGACGACGACCGGCACGAGAGGAGCAGGTGCAGCCATCGAAGTGTCGTAGGACGCAGATGGGCAAGTAGATAATTCCCTGTTTCACGAAAAACCGCACGAGCTAGGCCGTGCTCGAGACCGCACACCGGGCGGTCC
>CALGTP010000048.1 GCA_937902105.1 uncultured Actinomycetes bacterium | reverse complement strand
GCCACCGCTTCACAGCTCTGGGATATACACCATTACCCTCGCTCGAATTTCGGCTTCATCGGCTTGGCGATGTCAGCAGTGTCGTTTGCCGCCTTGTCAGCCTGTGACAGCGCGCGCCAGCGGACATTCACATTGCAAGGCAAGGTGATGGAGGCAGAAGGCCCCAACAAGTCCCCAACTTTCCTGGTGAGCGGGGCGGATGCCAGCGCGGGCTTGATGTCGGCGCTGCCCAAGGATGCTGTGACAGTGGCGAGCGTCGACGCGCAAAACGACGAAGTTGCGCTCGGCCGCAGCCTCAAGGACGCAGGCGTCAAGGCAGACGCGGCAGCGAAAGAGTCATTCACAGTAAGGACAGATTATTCCGAGCATTGGTGGGGGCAGCACTGCGCAGTTTGAAAATGTCTGTATTGGTCGCCATGCTCGTGGTCTTCTCGCTTTCTGTCGCCCGATTCCACGCCTTCCTGCTACAATTTTGGTACAGCAGCGAGCTTCTCAGCATTTTTTTGCTACAAGCAACCTGCAAGTTCATGTCTATTGGGACCCGTGTCATGATCGTTGGGGATCAGACGGTTCCGATAAGAACGATCTCCATGTTTGCATTCATGCTGAATACTTTCACCAGTCTTACCGCTAAAATGTTTGTCTTGGACGTATCTGGGGGCGACATACTAAACTTTGCCTATAACTCGATGTTGATGGCGTTTGGTGAACTTGTGGTGCGTTCGATTGCCTCGGTGTCATTTACATTGATCACTGGAAAGAATGTCCAGAAGGAAGTACTGAAAACACTAACCCTTGATGAAATACTCAACGTTGGCGTACATTTAGAGAGGTGCATTTACACAACAACCAGCATCTTTTTCGTCGACACACTAGCCGAGATTTACGTGTGTTTTCTCATTTTTTTCCAAGAATCTTGCATGCCCGTGTGGAACCAATACCGCATCTACATGCAGGAAGACTCGTATGACACGCGCGTTCAAACGGCGGCAGTTGTTCTTGCAGTGCAGCTGGGATGCGAATTGTGTGTGGACTTGCCCATCTGGAATCTCAACCGGTACCTGATCAATTCTCCTTGCTCATATTCCACTGTGACAAAGTTCGAAGTGTCGCTGGAATGCACTCTGAAATACCT
>CALGTP010000047.1 GCA_937902105.1 uncultured Actinomycetes bacterium | reverse complement strand
TAGAGGCGACGCTGGGAATCGAACCCAGGTACAGGGCTTTGCAGGCCCTTGCCTAAACCACTCGGCCACGTCGCCATCTGATTCAGCGGACTGAAGCAGAGCCTCAAGCCTACCCGTGAAGTGCGGTCTGTACCCCAACCAAGTTCGGAGCAGGGCTCGAAAAGGCACATGCGGTAGATTTTGAGTCATGAAACGCACAACCACTTTCGCCATTGGCCTGATCACCTCGCTCACGATCGTTGCCTGTGGTTCGTCAACAACATCCTCGCCAGACACTGATACAAGTGACACCGCCGTCACTACTGACCCAACGACCACCGCAGCCCCAACGACAATCCCCGACGCTGCCACTATGGCCGCGCTCTACACCGAGGCCGGCCCATACCCCGTGGGTGTCACAAGTCTTGAACTCGCCGCTGGCAACAAAGTTGAAGTCTGGTATCCAGCCATTGAAGGCACAACGGGTAGCGACAGTTACGACGTACGTGACTTCATTCCCGAAGCGATCAGCGCCCTGTTGACAGCTGATGTACCCGCTGTTTACGAATACCCTGCAGGACGCGACGCCGGTGCAGCGACTGGCACTTTCCCAGTCGTCTTGTTCAGCCACGGTTATAGCGGAATCAGATTCCAAAGCACATTTCTCACATCGCATCTTGCAAGTTGGGGAATCATCGTGGCAGCCCCTGACCATTGGTCACGAGATCTCTTCCACACTCTCAGCGCACCCGTTGGAGATCGCAATAGTTCAGTCACCGAACTTTTGGCGACCCTTGACTTAGTCACCGCAGAGAATGTTCGCCCTGGCTCGCGCCTCGAAGGGATGGTTGATGCTGAGCGCGTCGTGGCCATGGGACATTCAGCCGGTGGAGGAACCATTCTCGTCGCCGCCCTTGACGATCGCATTGACGGCTATATCTCACTGGCTTCCGGCGCCTTGGGCATGACGAGCGATCCGAGCACCGCTCCAGCATTGCCCGATAAGCCTTCGTTCTTTATCGCTGGCGCCCTTGACGCGATCATCTCCGCCGAAGAATCAACTCGCCCATCTTTCGAAGCTGTGCCAGGCCCAAGTCGGCTGTGGATTATTGATGGTGTCGGCCATAACGGTTTCGACGACTTCTGCACTTTCGGCAATGGATCGGGAATCATCGGTGTGGCTGTCGCTTCAGGACTCGGCCCGCTCTTAGAAGGTATGGGCAACCTCAAAAGCCTTGGTGAAGATGGCTGTCTGCCACCCGCCCAACCAGTGGATCTCGGTTTTCCGATTATCCGACATGCTGTGATGGCTCAACTTCGTTTTTGGTTTGGCGATGACCCATCCCCGCTGGGGCTTGACACAGATGTGGCTGATCAGTACGAGTTGGCAATCGATATCGATTCCAAGGACTGACAGACAAGAGGGTCTGGCCAGTCAATTTATGCGACACTGATCACATGACCAAAACAACTCTCATCAAGAATGGCCTCATCGTTGATGGGACTGGCGCACATGGATATCTCGCCGATGTCGTCGTTGAGGGCGATCGCATCGTTGCTATCGGGCACAACCTCGCCGGCGATGTCGTGATTGACGCACGGGGTCGCGTTGTTGCTCCCGGCTTCATCGATATTCATACGCATTACGATGCACAAGTGTTTTGGGATCCAGCCTTAACGCCTTCGTGTTATCACGGGGTGACAACAGTTGTTGCCGGCAACTGTGGTTTCACGATCGCACCCACTCGTCCAGCGGACCGCGAACTTATTGCGCGCACGATGGAAAAAGTTGAGGACATGGATCCAGCAACTTTAAATGAGGGAATCGCTTGGGAGTTTGAGTCATTCCCCGAGTACCTACAAACTGTTGAACGCCACGGTTCGTTGCTAAATTTCGCGGCCTATATCGGGCACACCGCTTTACGCATCTACGCCATGGGCACCGAGGCCGTCGGTCGCGCCGCGACTAGCGATGAAATCAAAAGTATGGCTCTTCTCGTGACGCAAGCGATGGAGGCGGGTGCGGCAGGTTTCGCCACAAGTTTCGCGATCACCCATCGCGGTGCCGACGGTCAACCTATTCCCAGTCGTTGGGCAGCCTCCGAAGAAATCGAGGCACTCTGCAAAGCTGTCGGCGACAGTGGGCGTGGTGTCATCGGTGTGAATGGCGGAACCAATCTGAGTTTGGCTGACTGCTACGAATTGCAACCAAAAGTCGGTGCGCCCATTACCTACACGGCATTACTGACAACCTCTGAAGGCCATCACCTCAAGTCACTCGAGGTTCACCTCGCGGGAATCGCCAAGGGTGCTGAAGTCTGGCCACAAGTTTCCTGTCGCCCACTCGCATTTTCGATGACTCTTGTCGAGCCGTTCACCTTGAATACGTCTCCAGTGTTCGCTGAACTCATGCCGCTCAGTCTTGAGGAACGTCGTGCTGCATATGCCAGCCAGGAGTGGCGCGATCGAGTGCGAGTCGGTTGGCAAAATAAGCAGGGACTTGTCCCCCGCTGGGACAGTTATGAAATCATGGAGGCTTCCGCGTCGCCCGATTTAATTGGTCAACGGTTGACCGATATCGCTGCCAAGAGTGGAAGCGATCCATTTGATCTGTTGCTTGAACTTGCTTTATGTGAACCCGATCTACAACTGCGTGTCAAGGCGATGTTGGCAAATGATGACCCCGACGGTGTGGCCATTTTGCTCAATGCGAAAGGTTGCACTCTTGGTCTTTCGGATGCAGGTGCCCACATCGGTCAGTTATGTGATGCCGTGTTACCCACCGATCTTCTTGGCACTTGGGTACGCGAGAAAAAAGTTCTGACGTTAGAAGAGGCAATTCATAAATTGACTCAGGTGCAAGCTGATCTGTTCAGTTTTACTGATCGTGGAGTGTTGCGCGTGGGAGCCATTGCTGACATTGTTGTTTTTGACGCGGCGACCGTAGCGCCCGGTCCTGTTCGGCGAGTCGCCGACTTTCCCGCTGGCGGTGAACGACTGACCGCCGATCAGCCGACCGGCATGCACCATCTTTTTGTCAATGGAGTTGAGGTTCAACGCGATGGGCAACTGGTGCAAAGCGCCTTGGATTCTTTGCCCGGCCGCCATGTCAGTCCAAGCAAACGATGATTACGTGTACAACCCGACCTACTTGATTCGCCTACTTAGCGCAAGCCAGCAGTTCATCGAGCCTTAATTCTTCTCAAGGTACTCGCCACACCACTACCAGCAAGGTTCACAGCACGAACCCGGACTTGATATTTCTTACCCTTGACCAAGTTCTTTTTGGCGTCTGAACGCTTAGTGATCACGAGCGGTGTTCTGGTGTCAGCGGGAGTGAATGCTTTCCATGTTGAACCGTTGTCAGTGGAGTATTCGTAGTTCTTGATTTTTAGGCCACCGTTTGACACTGGCTTCGTGAAAGCCACCAGGACTAAACC
>CALGTP010000046.1 GCA_937902105.1 uncultured Actinomycetes bacterium | reverse complement strand
AGTGGACCCGACGACACTGTGGTAACGACTGACGGCGTGGTAACGACTGACGGCGTGGTAACGACTGACGGCGATTCAGCAGTGACCGAAACATCAACTGCGCAAGCCCCAACTTCAAGTATTGATCCCTCCACCTTCCTCGGCGACCCCTCGGACCCCAACGCCATCATCATCGTTGATAACACCGATGGCTCGGAGACCTACCAACTCGGACCAGCTTTTGGGACTGGCGAAGTCTTTAACAACGATGCCAAGGCTGACATCATTCAAAGCGGTTGGGGAGTACGCGTGACTTTGCGAAATGGCTCGACTGGTGCTGATTTATGGAATATTGGTGCTGGCCAGTGCTACGCCAAAACCACGGTCTGTCCGACAGGTCGTATGGCGATCGTTCTTGACGGTGTTGTTCAATCGGCCCCAAGTGTTAATCAGCCATCGTTTTCCGGTGGTGTAGATATCACGGGCAGTTTCAAAGAATCCGAAGCCAAAGATTTGGCGCGAGTTCTCAAGAGTGGATCATTGCCAGTGCGCCTCGAAGTGCAAGCGGTTCAATTCGTCTCACCAACTCTTGGTGAAGACTCTCTTCACGCAGCGATTGTTTCGGGCCTCATTGGTGTGGCATTGGTACTGCTCTTTATGTTGCTCTATTACCGATCCTTGGCACTTGTCGTGATCCTAGGGATTATACTTTCAGGTCTGATTCAATGGAACGTCATTTCTCTGCTCTCAAGCACGAATGGTCTAGCACTGAGCCTGGCTGGCATCGCAGGAATCATCGTCTCCGTTGGAGTCACTGTGGACTCTTACGTCGTATTTTTCGAAAAACTGAAAGACGAGTTGAAGACTGGTCGAAGCCTCAAAAACTCTGCCGAACGAGGTTTCAAATCGGCATGGCGCACAATTTTGGCTGCTGACATTGTCTCTCTAATTGGTGCGTTTACTTTGTGGTACCTCACAGTTGGATCAGTGCGCGGTTTCGCATTCTTCTTGGGGCTTTCCACCATGTGCGATATCGTCATCGCTTGGTACTTCACTCGCCCAACGATGTTGCTACTTTCGCGCAGCAAAAGGCTGCAACGGGGACGGTTCTTCGGTATTGATAATACGGTTCAGTCTGTAGGGGGTGCCTGATGGAAGAAGTGAACACGGTTCAACAACGCAGTGCCTTTGGACGCCTTTACCACGGTGAAACATCGTTCGACTTTATCGGCAAGAAAAAGATTGGTTTCACGATCTCTTTAATTCTTATCCTGATGACTATTGGCTCATTATTCACCCGCGGCTTAAATCTCGGTATTGACTTTGAGGGCGGCGTGGCTTGGCAAGTCCCAGTTACTGCAAGTATGGACTCTGATGCGGCCCGTGCTGTGCTCTCCAACAATGGAATTGAAACCAGTAACGCAAAGATTCAAATTCTGACGAATGGATCCACGAAATCCTTAAGAATTCAAGTGGGAGATCAAACTCCCGAGCTCCAACTCAAGGTCAAAGATGATTTGGCAACGGCCTCAGAAACCGATGCCAATGAGGTCTCCGTGAGTTCTGTGAGTTCGTCGTGGGGCCGCTCAATTACAGAGAAGGCTATTCGGGCGCTCATCGCCTTCATGGTCTTGGTTTCCCTGTACATCACATGGCGCTTTGAGTGGCGCATGGCCTTGGCGGCAATTTTGGCGATGCTCCATGATGTGCTGATCAGTGTCGGTGTCTACTCGCTCACTGGCTTTGAGGTGACTCCTGCAACGGTGGTGGCCTTCCTCACCATCTTAGGATTCTCGCTATACGACACAATCGTTGTATTCGACAGGGTGAAAGACAATCTTGATAAATTCGCAGGTTCACGAACCTCAATGGCCAATATCACGAATGTATCGATGAATCAGGTACTGATGCGTTCGATCAACACCTCCTTGGCTGCTGTGCTTCCAGTTATATCGTTGCTCGTCCTAGGTGCTGGTGTGCTAGGTGCGATTGCATTACGCGAGTTTGCGATTGCCCTCTTGGTTGGATTACTCATCGGTTCTTATTCGTCGATCTATATTGCGTCTCCATTGCTCTCACTGATTAAAGAGCGAGAAGCGAATTTCCGCAATTTCAGAGGTGCCAACGCGGTAGGTGCGGAACTCGCGCATATGGTCTTGTCAGGAACGGCAACTGGGGCGAAATCGGTGCGCCGACAAGCTTCGGCTACAGATGGCACACAACCCAACAATCTCACTCCTACTTCAACCGCGTTATTGTCACATCCGCCGCGTCCACGCAAAAAGCGACGACGCTAGAGAGACAATCGACGAGATGGACATTGAAGCTCTTAAAAACCTCATTCGTGCAATCCCGGATTATCCAACTGTTGGAGTGACCTTTCGAGATATCACTCCATTGCTCAGCCATCCCAAGGCTTTCACATCTTGCATTGACCTGCTTGCCGAACGTTTTATCGATCAGAAAATTGATCTCGTGATCGGCGTGGAGGCCCGCGGTTTCATCCTCGGAGCACCGATAGCAGTCGCTCTTGGTGCCGGGTTCATCCCTGTGCGTAAAGCGGGAAAACTACCGTGGGCAGTCGTGCGCGAGGAGTACGACCTTGAGTACGGTTCGGACAAACTGGAAATACACCGTGATGCCATTCAACCTAGACAAAGAGTTCTCATCGTTGATGATGTTTTAGCGACTGGCGGAACGGCCGCCGCCACTTGTCGCCTGGCATCGGCCTTAGGTGCCGAGATCGTTGCTCTAGCCGTTCTTATTGAACTTCCTTTCCTCGCAGGGCGGCTCAAATTGGGCGCAACTCCCATCGAGGCTCTCTTTTCATTCTGACTCGGTAGTCGCAATATTTGACTCCTGCCTGCGATACTTAAACAATGGCAACGGTCACCAGACTTCTCCCTTGGCGTCGGCAGATGAACTCTGCCGTGGACGAGGTCAACCCCGTACTGCAGTCTTTTCGCCGTCGACATCCAAAAGCTAACACCGCCTTGATCACCAAAGCCTTTGAGGTCGCCAGACAAGCGCATTCCAGCCAAACCCGTAAAAGTGGTGAGGGATACATCAACCATCCTCTAGCAGTCGCCAAGATCGTGGCCGATATCGGTCTCGATGAGACAACAGTTGCGGCAGCGCTACTCCACGACGCTGTTGAAGACACTGAACTCACTATTTCTGATGTTGAAAAGAATTTCGGAAGTGACGTTGCGGCGATCGTTGATGGCGTTACCAAACTTGAGCGTCTGCAGTTTGATTCCAAGGAGGAACAACAAGCGGCAACTATGCGCAAGATGCTCGTGGCGATGGCCAAGGATTTGCGCGTTCTGATCATCAAGTTGGCTGATCGCCTACACAACATGAGGACTATTGCGGCAATGCCTGTCGAGAAACAACAGCGTATTGCCAGCGAAACCATGGATATCTATGCTCCTTTGGCACATCGTTTGGGAATGCAAGGATTGAAACAAGAACTTGAAGATTTGTCATTCGCCTCAATGTTCCCGAAACGCTACGCAGAACTCGATCATCTTGTCAGTAGTCGTAGTCCCGAGCGCGACCTTTATTTGGCCAAGGCCATGGCTGACGTTCGCGAACGCTTGCTGACGCTGAATATTGATGCCGATATCAGTGGACGTGGAAAACACCTGTGGAGCATTTACGAGAAGATGATCCAGAAAGCTAAAGATTTTGATGAGATCTTCGACATTATGGCCATCAGAATTGTTGTTGCATCAGTCAAGGATTGTTATGCCACTCTAGGAAGCATCCATGGGCAATGGAAGCCCATCACAGGTCGCTTCAAAGACTACGTAGCGATGCCGAAGTTCAATTTGTATCAAAGTCTGCACACCACCGTCATTGGACCTGGCGGTAAACCTTTGGAGATTCAGATTAGAACACGCGAAATGCACCAACGTGCGGAATGGGGTGTAGCGGCACATTGGGCATACAAAGATCAAAAAGAGACCCCAGACATTGACTGGTTAAATCGGATCATTGACTGGCAAAGCGATATTTCTGATCCGGCTCAATTCATGGAAAGTTTGAAAACTGATCTTGAGCAAGATGAAATATTTGTTTTCACCCCGAAGGGTCGAGTCATTGATCTCCCGGTCGGATCGGGCCCAGTTGATTTCGCATATTCGGTACACACAGAAATCGGAAATGCTTGTATCGGGGCGCGCGTCAATGGACGATTGGTGCCACTCACACACGTCTTGAAGTCGGGCGATACATGTGAGGTTTTCACCTCAAAAGTAGAAAGCGCAAGCCCATCAACAGATTGGCTGGATTTTGTCGTTTCGCCCAAAGCCCGCAACAAAATCAAGCAATGGCACTCGCGTGAGAAACGTGATGACCTTGTGGAATCCGGTCGCGAACTTTTAGAGAACGAATTCAGACGTCATCGTCTGCCAGTGATCCAGGCAATGAACAGTGAGCACTTACAGCGCGAGATTGAAAAAAGATCGTTCGCTGATCGTGAAGCACTGTTATGCGCGATCGCTGAAAGCCAAGTCGACGCTCAAGAAGTTGCCCATGAAGTCTTTGCCAGATTCCAAGATTCTGGTTCAATCGAACGCTTGCCGGAATCGGTTTTACGATCTTCCGCTTCCTCGAGAGTTCATAGTGTGGGCATCCATGTAGATGGTTTTGATGATGTTCTTGTGAGACTTTCGAAGTGCTGCACCCCAGTGCCTGGCGATGAAATCGTGGGCTTCATCACTCGTGGACGAGGAGTGAGCGTTCATCGCTCGGACTGCGCGAATGCTGATTCGTTTGTGGATGAGCAATCCTCGCGTTTAGTCGACGTTGAATGGGACGGATCCACAATAGGAACGATCTTCCGAGCAAGCGTGGAAGTCCTTGCACTTGATCGTTCGGCACTGCTGCGCGATGTAGCCAATGCTTTGTCTGAGCAGCATGTCAATATCGTGGCTTGTAGTACCCACACTGGGGGAGACCGAGTCGCCAAGATGCACTTTGAATTTGAAATGGCCGACCCAGCGCACCTTGAATCAGTATTGAGAACAATTAAGAGGATCGATGGGGTCTATGACGCCTACCGTGCAGGTACTGGACGATCCCTCGAAGACTCTGAGGAGTGAGTAAATTCGCTGATTTACCCGCTTCTTGGCGAGATATTCTCCGAGACCAACGCCCAGATACCGCTAACCTGAGAGCCTGTGCCTGAGTTTCAAACAAGTCCTGGAATGCGTGACATCCTGCCGCCCGATTCGGGCCGCTGGCGACGCTTCGTTGGAATCTTTTCTGAGACGGTGACAGCGGCTGGGTATGGGCAGATTATTCCTCCCTTACTGGAAGATATCGGGGTATTTCATCGTGTCGGGGAAGCCACCGATGTTGTCACCAAAGAGATGTACGACTTCGTGGACAAGGGTGATCGCCATATTGCTTTGCGCCCCGAACAGACTGCCAGTGTCTGTCGGGCCTTCGTGCAGCACAATCCCGCCACACCATGGAAGGTTTGGTACGCAGGTCCCAATTTTCGTTATGAGCGCCCGCAGCGGGGTCGTTTTCGTCAGTTTGATCAAGTTGGTATTGAAGTTCTTGGTGTCGAGGATCCCTACGTTGATATTGAGGTCATCGCTCTTGCTTGGAACTTCTTCGCCAAACTTGGTGTTCAGCAGGTCTCGCTGCACCTCAACAGTCTCGGCGAACCTTCAGATCGGGAGCGTTATATGCAGGCCTTGAAAGATTATTTCAGCAATAATCTTGAGCACTTGAGTCAAGCCAGTCAGGTCACCCTGACGAAGAATCCACTGCGCGTCCTGGATTCAAAACGACCCGAAGATCAACAACTCATTGATGGCGCACCACGTATCTCCGATTTTTATAGTCCCGCAGCGAAAGCACATTTTGACACGGTTCAAGAGGGACTGCGAGAACTCGGTATCGCCTTTGTCATCAATGACAAGTTGGTACGCGGACTGGATTATTACCGTCACACAACATTTGAGTTCGTAGGTGGAACTATGGATTCAGCGCAGAATGCCCTCGGTGGAGGAGGGCGTTATGACGGACTAGTTGAAGCCTTAGGTGGTCCTGCAACCGCTGGTGTGGGATTTGCTATTGGTCTCGACCGCACTCTTTTGGCCTGCGATGATGAGGGCGTTTTCCCTCCCGTGCCCGACGAGGTGAGTGTCTTTGTCGTCGATATCACTGGTGGCCGGCAAGCCATGTTGATCACCCATGAATTGCGATCCGCTGGAATCTCAGCGGACCGCGCCTATCAAGGTCGAAGTATCAAAAGTCAAATGAAATCAGCAGATCGAAGCGGTGCTGTTTTGGCAATCATCATTGGTAGTGATGAGGTTGACTCAAATACGGCAATCATCCGTCCACTGCGCTCTGATCAAGAGCAGTACGCCGTCTCACGCAAAGACTTACTCCCCACAATAACGAAAGCACTTTCATGACAACGCCAGCCGAAAAGACCTCAATTCGCCAAACTTCAATGCGCTCACACATGTGTGGTGATCTGCGTCCGAGTGAAATCTCCCAGACTGTGAGTGTCTGCGGCTGGGTAGCTAAAAGGCGCGAGCACGGTGACAGATTGGCTTTTGTCGACCTTCGCGATCATACTGGAATTATCCAATGCGTGATCGACAACGACGTTGACGTTCGTAGCGAATATGTTGTACGGATTACCGGAGTCGTGCGTTCACGACCACAGGGAACAATCAACAGCAATATTGCGACTGGCGAAGTAGAAATCGGTGATTGTGTTGTAGAAGTTCTTCGTTCGGCTGAGGCCCCACCATTTCCAGTTGACGCACGTGCCGATGACGTAGACGAAAATGTTCGCTTGCAATATCGCTACATTGACATTCGTAGAGAACGTATGCAACGCAATTTACGCACACGCGCCAAAGTCAACTCTGCGGTCAGGGCTTCCATGGAACGTCAAGGTTTTGTTGAGGTTGAGACTCCAATGTTGGTGCCCTCAACACCCGAGGGTGCTCGTGAGTTCCTAGTTCCCTCACGTAAAGAACCAGGCTCCTTTTATGCTCTCCCTCAGAGCCCACAGTTATTCAAGCAATTACTGATGGTTGCCGGAATTGATCGCTACTACCAGATAGCACGCTGTTTGCGCGACGAGGATTTGCGAGCCGATCGACAATATGAGTTCATGCAGTTGGATGCGGAAATGAGTTTCGTCAATCAAGATGATGTGCTTGAGGCAATTGGCGAAGCAGTTGTTTGCGCAGCCGAAGCAGTGACTGGAGTTCGACCCGACCCCATTGAACGAATCACATGGCGACAGGCCATGGAGCGATTTGGCGTCGATAAGCCAGATCTTCGCTTCGGCATGGAATTAACAGAGTTAACCTCCGTATTCGCGGGTACCGAATTTAAGGCCTTCGCCGGCGCATCCTCAATCAAGGGCATACGCGTTGAGGCCAAAGCAGAAGAATTCGGGCGCAATAAACTTGATGCACTCACCGACCGGGCGAAGAAAATCGGCGCCAAGGGACTTGTTTGGATGAAAGTTGCAGCCGATGGAACTTTGGAATCTCCTGTTGTGAAATTCCTCTCTGCTGCCGAGCAATCAGCGGTGATAACGGCCCTCCAGGGCGCTCCAGGGGACTTGTTGCTGATCGTTGCCGATGAATGGGAAATGACCTGCGAAGTCCTCGGGCAGTTGCGCAACGATCTTGGCCGTCCTCCCGTACACCAAGGTCCTTACCGCTATGTCTGGGTAACTGAGTTCCCACTTTTCGTGGGGATCAACAAAGAGACCGGGCAACCTAAGCCAGGACACCACCCTTTCTGCCAACCTCATCCAGATGACCTGCATATGTTTGAGTCGGATCCGATGTCTGTGCGCTCAATGGCATACGACCTAGTGCTCAATGGTTGGGAATTGGGTTCGGGTTCCATTCGAATTCACGAACCTGATATGCAACGGCGAGTTTTCACCGCTCTCGGCATTAGTGAAGAAGAAGCAAATCGTAAGTTTGGATTTTTCCTCAAGCCCTTCACCTATGGTGCCCCGCCCCACGGAGGGTTCGCCTTCGGCTTAGACCGCCTCGTTGCTATTTTGGCTGGGGAAGACAATATTCGTGAAGTCATCGCGTTCCCCAAGACACAAAGTGGGCAGGATCCGATGACCAATGCTCCGACTCGCGCCGAGCCCAAACAACTTGAAGAATTAGGCATCCGGGTACTGCCTCCAAAGGCCTGACATGCCATCTCAGAAATTCCGCGCTGGAGTAGTTATTGCGATCCGTCGCGAGAACGGCGATCTGATGTGCTTTCAACGTTCAGATGTGGTTGATTCTTGGCAACTCCCGCAGGGAGGAATCGATGTCGGTGAGGTACCCGTAGATGCTGCTTGGCGTGAATTGACAGAAGAAACTGGGCTGACACCTGGCGATGTTCATTTAGTCAGCGAATTACCTGAGTGGATCACCTACGAATATCCCACAGCAGTTCGCGAGGCAATGCGCGATGGTGGCAAGCGCATCGGACAGACGCAAAAGTGGTTCCTATTCGGTCTCCTTGATGAGCCGAATATTGAGCCGAAACCAGATGGAGTGGAATTTGTTGGCTGGCAATGGATGGATCCTCACCATCTGCTCGATCATGTCGTGAACTTTCGACAAGACTCCTACAGCCGTGCTTTTTCCAGATTGCTTCCATGAGCGATCTCTTTAGCGCTGCAGCCAAGGAGCAACTTGCATCCCAGGCCCCGTTGGCGGCACGGTTGCGACCACGCACTATCGACGATGTTGTCGGTCAAGAGCATTTGTTAGGAGTCGGTCGACCACTGCGCATACTTGTTGAACAAGACAAACTCAGTAGCGCCATCTTTTGGGGTCCACCTGGAACCGGTAAAACGACTTTGGCATTGGCAGTTGCGGGCACGACGAAACGGGCCTTTGAGCAGTTGTCAGCAGTCACCGCAGGTGTGAAGGATGTACGCGAAGTCATTGATACAGCGCGCCAGCGCCTCGGGAGACACGGTCAAGGAACTATTTTATTCCTCGATGAAATTCACCGTTTTTCGAAATCTCAGCAAGATGCTTTGTTACCTGCAGTCGAAGAAGGAACACTCACCCTCATCGGCGCCACAACGGAGAATCCATTTTTCGAAGTGAATGCTCCACTGCGTTCCAGAAGCACCTTATTTCGCCTAGAACCTTTGGATGGCGGAGCGATGAGGACTTTAATCACGCGAGGATTGTTGGCTCTTGACACGACTGCCACTCACGAGGCTCAAGAACTGTTGGCTGACCGATCAGCGGGGGACGGTCGCCAAGTATTGACTTCCCTAGAGGTTGCGGCCGCACTTGCTCATCCAAACACTGTCACTCTTGAGCATGCAGAGGCCGCTCTTGGAACAAGTGCATTGCGTTATGGCCGCGATGATCATTACGACATCGTCAGCGCTTTTATCAAGAGCATGCGTGGGAGTGACCCACAGGCGGCTACGTATTATTTGGGGCGCATGCTTGAGGCAGGTGAGGCGGCGCGCTTTATTGCCCGCCGCCTGATCATTTTCGCCAGCGAAGATATTGGGCTAGCCGACCCCACTGCTCTGCTCGTAGCAGTAGCGGCAGCCCAAGCTGTTGAACATGTGGGTCTACCCGAGGCCTCCCTCAACCTCTCGCACGCCGTCATCCACTTGGCCACCGCTCCCAAGAGCAACCGCGCCGCAGTGGCAATCTGGGGAGTCCAAGCCGATATCCGTAACGGTGCCGTCGGTGAAGTACCAGCACATTTGCGAGATGCCCATTATTCGGGAGCAACGACACTTGGACACGGAAGCGAATACGACTACCCTCATGATGATCCGCGAGGATGGGTCGCCCAGCAATATCTTCCACATCAACTCACGGAGAGACGTTGGTACGAACCAAGTGAACATGGTCAAGAAAAAGAAGTCGCACAACGGATGAAGCAACGCCATGACAACCCCAATAACGCACCGTCGACACCGAAGGACGCATGATGACTGCAGGTGATTTAGCTCTTGTTTTGGCCGCCACACTTTTGGCCTTTGGCTTTGCAGCCTTAATAGTTGTTTTATTGCGAGTTCTTGACACTTTGCGCATCTTGCGTACAGAAGTCGATCTGCTCAGGCGCGAAACGGGTCCATTGCTCGCAGAACTTCGTACATCAACACAAGAAGCTCGTTTCGCTGTCAATGAAGCACGTGATGATCTTCAACGTTTTGATCGAGTTCTTGGTTCGGCCGAAGCGATCACTGATGCTGTCTCAGGGACGGGTCGAGTCACCCGTTTGGCCCTATCCACACCATTCATCAAAGTGGCAGCTTTCGTTACGGGCACTACTCGCGTGTTCAAGAAGCTCAGCGCAAAGAATCGCTCAAAGGCCGTTTTATCAGTCGTCCCATCATCGCGCTCGGAACGTTCGCACACTGTCAGGAAAGTCCGATGATCAAACGATTGGTTTGGTTTGTGTCTGGCGTTGTGGCCGGAATCAGTGGAGTGCTTTTTGCAGGTAAGCGCGTCAAACGGAGCATCACAAGTTTTACTCCCGTCAAAGTCGCACAACGAGCCACACAGAGCACACGCTCTCGTTTGAACTCTGTTGGTGATGCGTATCGTGAGGGTCGAGAGGCCATGCGAGATAAAGAAATTGAGATGAAGGCTAAGCGCGATGGCAGAGTCGAGTCCTTAGACCAACAAGTGCCGATACGGCCTCTTCAACAAGGCGACGAATTATTAGTTGACGGCAAGAGAATTGAGCCGGATCGGGTCATTGTGCTTCGAGAAGATATGCATCGTGGACGAACTAAGCCCAAGAAACTTACTCGCCACCGTCCCTAGTCCAAAGCACCTTGTATGACTTACATGACCGCAATCATGGGGCACAAGAATTCCACTCCTCAGAGACAGAGATATCTCCGAGAATTTCGATTCCGGTATTTTTGCGGCCCCAACCCGCAGAAATGAGAGCCACGGCAGAACCCCTCCACGCCACATCACCTTTTGCATGTGCATGTACAACCTCAAGATCAAAACCATGGGGTGTCAGAAGCCATTCTCCCGCACCATCGGTGCAGTGCAGATGCAGCGAACCCTGAGGGAGTTCTCTCTGATTGCGCTTCGCCCAAAAGGGCAACATCTCGAGATACAACTCATCAATGCCGTCACAGGCGATATCACGATTCATCGACATTTCAATACCCAAGGCTCTTTGCAGATCACATAGATGCATCGCACTCTCATGAGCCATACGCCGAAAATAGAAGCTCGCCGTTTCATGGGAAGACCATGTCCACATTTTTTCATCGGGCGATACCCCCGAAAGCGACTCAAGAACAGAATCACAACGTTGAGCGAACCACGACACGACTGCGTCACCACTAGGCGCTTGCGCTTCTGATCCCGGCCCAACGCGAACGAGGGAACGGGGAAGCACCACGGCATCGACCATGGCGAATACTTTCCCGATATGAGAGATCAGGTCGTGAACGGTCCACCCTGGGCAATCTGGCACCTGCTGATTAAGATTGTTCACACTGAGTAGTTGCAATTCGTGAATTGACGCACGCAAAGATTGCATGTACTGCGATGAAGAGAGGGTATGCATATCACTCAGATTAGTTCTTCGAGAAGGTGAGTGCGTGCGGTACTAGCAATAATGGTGGTGCACTACTTTAGGATTGGGCAGAGAACGATTTGGAGTTTTTATGAATGAGCCTGACAACGAAAAGCCTGCAATTGAACCTGCAGTTATCGAGCACCTTCAAGAGGTCGTGAGTCAATTGCGAGAATCGGTGAGCAAACTTGATGATGTCGCCATGGATGTCCTGCGTTCGGCTTATTCACGTCGCGAGGGGAGACCAGCGATCGATAAGACTATTACTCAGGCCCGCCGAGCCATAGAAAAGGCCATCCATTTGATTGACATTGACAGTCACTCCTAAAACGCCTGCGCCTTATCACTCAGTGCTGCTAATAGTTCGTCAAAACTTTTTTGGAAGGAGAGCACTCCCTCATCCTCAAGTTGGCGAGCCACGTCATCCATGTCCACTCCCAAATCGCTAAGTGCGGCCCACACTTGGCGACTCTCGTGCACATTTTGATCAATCGTCGTTCGCAGGGTTCCATGATCAGCGAAGGCTTCTAAAGTTGTGTCAGGCAGAGTGTTCACTGAGTCGTGACCAATCAATTCGTCAACATACAAGGTGTCGGGGTAACTCGGGTTTTTTGTACCCGTTGATGCCCACAGGGGTCGTTGAACTGATGCGCCTTGTTGCGCCAATGTCTCCCAACGCGTCCCACTAAACGTCGTTCTGAATCGGTCGTATGCGAGTTTCGCTTGCGCTACCGCGGCACGGCCCCGAAGTGCCAAAGCAGTGGGAGTCCCTATGACATCAAGTCGTTTATCGACTTCGGCGTCAACACGGCTGATGAAAAATGAGGCCACGCTGGAAATGCCGTTGATACTCAAACCAGCCTCTAGGCGTTCCTCAAGGCCCGCCAGATAGGCATCCATCACCTTTTGGTAGCGGTCCAAACTGAAAATCAAAGTGACGTTGACATTGCGACCAGCAGCGATCATCGCTTGCACAGATTCAAGGCACGGAACAGTGGCGGGAATCTTGATCATCAAGTTTGCACGAGAAACGGTTTCCCAAAGATGTTGTCCTGCCAAAAGAGTGGCGCTGTGATCATGGGCGAGGTTCGGGTCAACCTCGACGCTGACAAAACCGTCCCCGCCGTTGCTATTTCTGTAGACCGATTCAAAGACATCAAGTGCCCCATGAATATCTTGTAGCACCATCGCCCAGTAACAATCAATAATTGAATTGTCTGCTGAGATCAGAGAACGGAATTGCTCGTCATAATCAGCAGAACCCTGAATCGCTTTTTGAAAAATAGTTGGATTTGACGTTAAACCACGAATACCAGCATCGCGAATACCCGCTAAATCTCCTGAGGTAATCAGGCTCCGCTTTAAATTGTCGAGCCATGGACTTTGCCCATGTTCACCATGTAGGCGCATCAAACGATCTGTGGAAACCATTCCACAAGCGTGACAGATAGAGCGCCGTTGGGCGCGCACCGTTCAACGTTTGAGCAGTTTTTTTACAGCTGAGACCACGCTCAATGGGTTGATCCCAAGACGATCGAGAGCCTCCGAACCTGGAGCACTCGCGCCAAAGCGATCAATACCGACACATGAGTCAGCAAAGAGCTGCCAGCCAAAGGTCGTACCCGCTTCCACCGAGACGGTCTCCACATCTCTTGGGAGGATTTTGTTTGCTTCAACTGGGTTAGTAGCCCGAAAGGCCACAAAGCGGTCCCACGAGGGCAAGGAGACGACTTGGGCATCAATACCCGTTGCCTGCAAATCATCTGCCGCCTGCAGGGCCACGTGAAGTTCACTGCCGGTGGCCACAATGACGACATCGGCCTTACCCGCGGCCTGGCGTACGATCCCCGCCCCATGTGCAACCGCTGACCCATCGGTCAGCACGGGCAGGTTCTGTCGGCTCAAAATGAGTGCTGTCGGACCATCATGCTCAAACGCAAATCGAACTGCTTGGGCAGTCTCATTTGCGTCACATGGGCGTATCACCTGCAGGTCAGGTATCGCCCGCAAGGCTGCAAGGTGCTCAATAGGTTGATGAGTCGGACCATCTTCACCAACTCCAACTGAGTCGTGGCTGAACACAAATAGACATTTTGCTTTGGAAAGTGCCGCCAGTCGAATCGGTGGCTTCATGTAGTCGAAGAACACAAAGAAGGTTCCGCCAATGGGGTATACACCACCGTGCACGGCCATTCCCACCATCGCCGATCCCATGGCATGCTCACGAACCCCGTAGTACACCTGACGTCCTTGCGGATTATCTGCAGACATTGGAATCTGCCCAGAGAGTTTCGTGCCCGTATTTCCTGTGAGGTCCGCCGAACCAGAAACAAGTCCTGGCTGTTTCGGCAAGACCGCATCAAAAACTTTTTGCACCGCAACTCGAGTAGCGATTGATTCGCCGAGTGCGAAACTTGGCAATGCTTCTCGCCAGTCACTGAAACCACCGTTCCACACTGCTGCCCACTCCTGCTGCAGTGCACTGGCCTCAAGCCGCACTTCCCACGCCAAACGCTGTTGCGCCCCGTGAACTTTTGCAGATTCGCGACAGGCAGCCACGACGTCCAAGGGAGCCCAAAAAGGCTCGTCGGGGATATTCATCGCCTGCTTCGTACGCGTCACATGTTCGGCATTGAAAGGGTTGCCATGTGCCTCATGTTTGCCCGTCCAATCCGGTGAAGGAAAACCAACTTGGGTGCGCAGGATCAGTAACTTTGGTCGATCGTCAAGTGAATCGCGAGCTGCTGTGAGGGCAGATTCCAGGGCATCTAAATCATCACCGATTTCCCCAAGATTGCTGACCGACCAGCCGTAGCTAGAAAAACGCAGCGCTACGTCGTCGCTGCAGGACAAGTTGGTACGGCCATCAATAGTGATCTGATTGTCGTCAAAAATGACAATCAAACGACCAAGTTTTTGATGCCCAGCCAACGAGGCTGCTTCATGGCTGACACCTTCCATGAGGCATCCATCTCCAGCCACAACGTATGTATGGTGATCACAGACCTCAGAACCGAATCGCGCTCGAAGGTGCCGTTCGGCCAATGCCAGACCAACTCCATTGGCAAATCCTTGCCCGAGTGGTCCAGTAGTCACCTCAACGCCTGCGGTGTGACCCCGCTCGGGGTGACCAGGGGTCGCTGAGCCCCATTGACGAAAGGCTTGGATATCTGACATTTCTAAGCCATAACCCTGCAAGAAGAGCATTGAATATTGCAAAATCGAAGCGTGCCCCGCCGACAATATAAATCGGTCGCGGTCGGGCCACAGAGAATCGGTGGGATCGTGTTTCATGATCCGGCTGTAGAGCACATGCGCCAGCGGGGCCAATGCCATTGCCGTACCTTGGTGCCCACTTTTAGCTTTCAGTGGTGCGTCCATGGCGAACCCACGGGCGATATTCACTGCAGCGGTGTCAAGAGCAAGAGTTAAGTGAGTTGGCACACTCCGACTGTACCCGCCGAGAGCCTCAGCAAAGGAAGGCGAAACTCAGGCGGGAGGCAACAATGTGAAAGGAACTAAATGCCAAGGTCCTTTGTCAACCCTACAGTGTGCGAAAATTTGCCCATATTCAGTGAAATCAAGTTCACCTTTCACCAGTCGATATGTGAACTTTCCGGGCTCAACGGTAAAGGGACTGACGTTGCGTCCGATGATCGGATCATCTTCACCTTCTCCTTGACGAAAAACCACTTCAAAAACGCCTGCGCCACTGCCTTCTGGCGCACAAAAAATCAGCGCTACGAGATGGGGATCAATGGTCAGTGGAACTGGCGAGGGCGCGGCCATAGAAAACATCGCACCAGTGATATCAATACGCGTGCTCGGACCTGGTGCTTGCCGGAGTTCAAAATTCTCGACAAAAAGAGCGGAGACAATGCGCATACCTGCGAGGGTAGCGACAGATCTAGCGAAGTTGTTCCCCCGAGACCCAAACAGCTGCCACATCTAGGTCATCAGTGAGTGCTGTGATATCGGCCCGACAACCGCTCACGATTACCCCTCGGTCATTTTGCCGAAGGAGCCGACTGGGAGTGGCTGTGGCTGCCTGAAGCACCAAGGGGAGAGGTACGTCAGCTTGATGCACACAAAACTTGATGGCATCAGGCATGGTGACGGTGCTCCCTGCCAAGGTCCCATCGGCGAGGCGGGCCGCTCCGTCAATAACCGACATTTTGATCTCTCCAGCGATGCCCGATCGCCACGCAACGGAATCGGTCACCAACACCATCCCACCTGCTTTGGCCGCAAAGGACAAACTGACGAGTTCAGATGAGACATGCACTCCGTCGGCAATGATCGAAGCGCAGAGTTTCGGTTCGAGTAACGCCCAAGCCGCTAAACCTGGCTCGCGGTGATGGAGACCACTCATGGCGTTAAACAGATGGGTGACCAAAGATGCTCCGTTAGCGACCATGTCTTCGAACTGTTTACGCGTCGGACGTGAGTGGCCGATAGCGACGTTGGTTGAAAGACTTGTTGCCAAGGCACATGCTTCACTCGAGTGTTGCGATTCCGCTCCCATCGTCACTAACACCACATCATCTAAGTTTGTTTCCAACCAAGACAAATCAGGATCGCAAATAGACTCACTGCGATGTGCTCCATGAGCGCTTCCAAGAAACGGGCCTTCAAGATGAATGCCGATGATATTCGGCGCAGAACGAGAACTCGTCTTCCAACGACGAATTGAATCCATTGCTGTGCGATAGCGCTTCAGCGGAGCACTCACCAGAGTCGGGCACCAACTTGTGACTCCTTGATCAAGTAACAGATTTCCTAGGCGATTCCAGGCTTGTTGATCATCATCGCTTGCGGCTTTCCAGATGTCCACATCGTCTATGCCATTGACCTGCACATCAATAAATCCTGGCACGATCATATGTTCAGTCGTGACTTTCTCATCAGCACCGACCGCAGTAACCGAGCGTATGCGACCATCGCGGATTTCTACACGCGCTCGATGAAAAGCCCCATCCGTTAACAAAACACGCGATGAACTCACAAACACCGAAGTCATGTCACTATCCTGCCTCGCCCCAACAGCAAATCAAAGGCATTGCTGTGGCACAGTAAGTCGGTGAGCATTCTTAACAGCAACGGACAAACCTTGGGATATGGCGTGGTCGGCGCTCCACTCGGGACAGCAGGGATCCCAGTCCTGATGTATCACGGCACGACGATGAACCGCAGTGCATGGGATCTAGTCATCGGATCCATGCCAACGCAACACACCTATATCCAAATTGATTTTCCCGGCTCCGGCGAATCCTCTCTGCCCTCATCCCCGCTCTCAGTTTCAGGTCTAGTAGCAGACGCGCTTTTAGTCCTCAACCATTTAGAAGTTGAAGAATTTCATGTTGCGGGATTTTCCCTCGGTGCGGTCATCGCTGCAGCCACTGCCGCGCTGGAACCGAAAAGGGTCCGTAGCGCAACAATATTGTGCGGTTGGAAGACCACTGACGCACGTATGCGTCTGACTTTCGATCTGTGGAAAAGATTGATTGCAATCGATCCGGAACTATTTGCAAGATACGCCTTCGTTGACGGCTTTACCGCGAATACTCTGACCGCTCTTGAACCAATGATTGAGACGATTCTGCCGACATCCAAAGACTCCATAGCCCCAGGCTCGGAGGCTCACCTTGAACTTGACTTAACTATTGATATTTCGGATCTGTGCAACCAGATCCTGGCACCCTGTTTAGTGATCAGCGGAAGTCAAGATCGCTGGGTGGACCCAAGCCACTGTGAAGAACTAGCCAATGCAATCGCCAACTCAAGATATGTCTCCTTGCCGGCGGGACATTTAGTGATTCAAGAATTAGCAGGTGACGTAGCCCAACTGTTGAGCGGCCACATCTCGCGAGGGGTCTCAGCATGAGTTCTTCTCAGGTTGACCCTCAACAATTTGCGGCGCTCTCGGCGAGTGCTCTTGAACGATGGTCAAATTTTGGGAATTGGGAACGGATCTATTTTCCTTCCTTGGTGGGAGTTCAGGTTGAAGAATTACGAGTCGACTATTGCCGTATGCGCTTACCTTTTCGCGCTGAACTAGAACAACCCATGGGAGTCGTCCATGGGGGAGCGATAGCCACACTTATTGATGTCTGCGTCGTGCCCGCTATCGGTACCGCTTACGAGAGCATCGTCAATTATTCGACCGTTGATCTCCACGTGCAATACCACCGAGCTTTGATGCAGGAAGACGCGGTGTGCCATGGGTGGGTCACCAAACGCGGCAAGAGCGTGATTTTCTGTGAAGCAGAAGTCATCGCTGCAAGCAGCGACAAACTCATCGCTCGCGGTTTTATGACGTATAACGTCTCACCCCAAAGAGTCTGAGATTCCTAAAACTTTGAGCGCATTGAGGCGCAAGAATTTCGGCCATACCTCGGCCTTAAAAGGGACATGGGGCATATCACCCATAATTCTTTCGTAGGTTAAACCCATCGGCCAATATCCGGCGTACAGCACCCGATCAGACCCTCGGGAGTTGGCGTAATCAATGATCCGTGGGTCGTAGTGCTGCGGTGCAAAAGCACTTGTTGAATAATAAAGGTTGGGCCACTTGAGCATCAGTTTCACTGCTAACTCAGTCCATGGCTGGCAACCGTGGCGGGTCACAATCTTCAATTCAGGAAAGTCATAACAGACAATGTCTAAGAGTTCAACATGCTGGCACATACTCGGTACACGAGGACCAGGAATGCCAGCACAAATAAAAATCGGGATACCTAACTCGGCACAGACCGAGTAAATCGGATACCAGCGGGCGTGATCAATGGGAACCTGAGGCGTGCAACCCGCTGGAAAAGTACCAACTGCCTTAAGCCCGAATTCTTCATAGAGTCGGCGGATTTTGCGCACCTCATCCACGCCGTTATTGGCATCAGCGCTGCATGAGGGAATGAACCGTTCCGGGAACTGTGACAGTGCACGGATTCCAGGTTCGCCTTCGATGCCAATCATTGAGCGTTCAATGCCGAAGTGGTCCATGGTATTGATCGCTACTTCCACTGGATCAATATTCTCGGTCAGGGCACCAGGCACATTGTGCTTAAAAAGGTACTCAACTGGAAACATCGTGTCCTTACTCTCTTGATCACGAATGTTGCCACGAAAGAATTCATATAGACGGCGCGGATCTGGGTCAGGAAACCCCATCATCGTCTCAATAATGCCGAGGCCCTGAAAGCCAACGACAGGCATGGTTGATTCAAACGAGGTCATCTCACAAGCCTAAAAATTCGACGACATTATGGTGCATGATTTTTCTAATATCAGCGTCATTGAATCCATGTAAATCATGGATGAACGCCGTTGGCACCTCAAGCCCCTCAGCATGTGGGAAATCGCTGCCAAACATCAACTTCTCCACTCCGATTGTCTCGGCCAACAACACGATGTCATCCTCGTAGAAAGGTGCCACCCACACATGCTCACAGAAATCTTCAACGGGATCTTTGCCAAACATGAAGGGTTGCTGAGAGTATGCCTTTTTAAATTTCTTGATCAGGTTCGGGACCCAGTCCGCTCCAGCCTCAATCGAGGACACACGAAGTTTTGGATGCCGCGTAAACACACCGTGACTGACCAATATTGCAAACATGTCAAAGGGCGCCCGATCGCTAGTCATGACCCGCATCGGCGAACTTTTGAAGGCTTCAAATTCGCCCGCAGGCTCCCAGTCATCAATGTATTTTCCGTATCCAGCATCACCCGAGTGAAAGGCAACCGAGACATTGGCCTCGGCTAAACGAGCCCAAAAAGGATCAAAGATTTTGTCGCCAGGTGAACGGGTTCCCCCTGCCGGATCAATCGCAGGGGAGGTGCGCATAACGACAACTTTGACACCGTGAGCGATCGCCCAATCAGCTTCTTTCACTGCCCACTCTGGGTCCGCCAAGGTGAAGTAGGGAGCTGCGTAAATTTTATTTTGGTAGGCGAATCCCCAGTCTTCAAGTAGCCAACGATTGAACGCCGAAAAGGCCGCACATAAGGCTGGAACATCGAAACGCAAGGACTCCTCCATACCCACAGCCAAGGTTGGAAAGAACATCGCCCCTTCGAGACCTTGTTGAGCCATGAGTGCGATACGCGCATCGCGATCACGGTATGCGGGACTGATGGGATCAAGTTCTCCAAACATCGCGCGCATATCGCCACCAGCGACCTTGCCGCGAAAATATGCGTCAAGAGCACCGGGCTTAGAAACAGGATTAAAGGTGGGGTTTGGAATAAAGCGATTGATCCGCCCGCCGACAAGGAGGCGTTTACGACCATCAATTTCTGCCCACTGCATACAGCGTTTAGCCATTGAAGGTTCAATGTGACGCGTGAAGGCATCCTCTGCCTCGTAATAGTGATTATCGGCGTCAAAAGCCGCAAATCCTAATTCTACTTTTGCAGCACTCCCAGTAGTTGAGGTGATCGTCATTCTGCTCTCCATTGATCGGCGACTTTTTACGGAGTGTGGGCACCGCCAAACCAAAAGTCAGCATATATCGGTAGTCCCAGATTCAAGTAATCTCAAAAGATGTGCGGCCGCTTTACATCACTCACGCCCCCCACTGATGTGGCATCTTTCTTCTCCGCCGAGGAACCTAATCCGAATCTTTTTGGCAACTTTGCTCCCAACTACAACGTGGCCCCGACGACACGGATCATGGCAATCGCCAATGATCATCTGGGGGCGCGCAGGGTCGGCTTATTTCAATGGGGACTCGTCCCATCGTGGGCCAAGGCGGTTCCCGCATCACAGCCTCTGATCAATGCCAGATCTGAAACTGCGCACGAGAAGCCATCATTTCGAGAATCACTGCCACATAGACGTTGCCTGATAGCAGTTGATGGTTTCTTTGAGTGGCGCACTGTCGATATCGCGGATACAAAGCCACCTGCAACCAAGCAACCCGTCTACGTCACTCGTCGTGACGGGCAACTTCTTGCGCTTGCAGGGCTTTGGGCAACGTGGCGCGATACGAGTGACCCCTCTCCATCACCATGGCTCCACTCATGTTGCATCTTGA
Source organism: uncultured Actinomycetes bacterium (assembly GCA_937902105.1). Taxonomy (GTDB): domain Bacteria; phylum Actinomycetota; class Acidimicrobiia; order Acidimicrobiales; family Ilumatobacteraceae; genus Casp-actino8. Next base: position 19,813 of record CALGTP010000046.1, on the reverse strand, counting down.
CAACGTCTGCCAATGCCACCATGTCTCCAATTCATGATCGCATGCCAGTGATTTTGGAATCTCAGGATTGGTCTGCATGGCTGAATACTGGCACTACCTCTCAGCCCGCAACATCTATGGCAGAGATTGTCGAACTGATGAAACCAGCAGATGGATCAATCTTAAACGCCACCGCCATTGGCACGGCCGTGAACTCAACACGTAATAACTCGGCTGATCTTTTGCTGGCAGTGATCTAAATCAACAGACCTCAGAACGACCAGAGTTTCGCAATGCGCAACGGATTGCCTCGGCGGCATCATCAATTGAGTTTCGATCAATCGTTGTCGCGGCATTAGCGAAAGACAATTGCGACATACTCTGCGTGGGTATGACATGGATATGCGTGTGCGGCACCTCGTAACCAGCGATGATCACTCCGACCCGCTCACACCCAAAGGCCTCTTTCAAGGCCACACCAATCACTCGGGTGACCTCAAAAAGATGAGCGATCAAATCTGAGTCTGCGTCCACCCAATGATCCACCTCTTGAATAGGCACCACAAGACAGTGTCCGTGTGCCATGGGATTAATGGAAAGGAAAACAACACACTGCTCATCTCTCCAAACAAATGTTCCAGGAATCTCGCCCCCGATAATGCGTGTAAAGATTGTTGGCATTACACCCAACCTCCCGAGGCTGGAAACACATCTCCGACGCAATAGGAAGACTCTGGACCTGCCAAGAACCTCACCACCTGCGCGAGTTCCTCGGCGGACGCCAAACGCCCAATGGGTGTCTGCATACGTATCCCAGCGAGAGCGACCTCATCCATTGAATCCAGCATCGGGGTATCCACAAAGCCTGGGCAAACTGCATTGATCCGAACGCCGAAGGCGGCTACTTCTTGCGCCGTGGACTTAGTAAAAGCAATGATGGCTGCCTTGGCTGCGCAGTAGTGGGGGATTCCAGCAGAGGGGCGCAATCCCATGATGGATGAAATATTGACGATTGATCCACGACGTTGCGGCGTCATATGCCGAAGAGCAGCCCGAGTCCCATAGAAGGTTCCGTAGAGATGGATTTTGATCATTCGATCCCATTCCTCATCACTCAGATCGACAGTGAAGTCCGCTGGTATGAGTTCGTCGTAGCGTCCCTCGATGCGCTTGATCTGATTCGCCATGTTAATTTCCCGCTTGTGAGCATCACCAGTGGGTGCAATGCCTGCATTGTTGATCAGCACATCGAGGCGACCATAGTGCGCTGCGATGCGATCGATAGCTGCGTTAAAGGCCGCCGAATCTGTGACATCAAAAATCGCTGCTTCGCCACCTACGTCTGAGGCGACCTCACCCGCGGCCACCTCATTGACGTCATTAATCACCATGCGCGCCCCATCGGACGCTAGCCGACGGGCAAAAGCCGCTCCCATCCCCGAACCTCCACCCGTGACAACAACGACCTGACCATCCAAAGTTCCTGAGTTCATAAGAGGACACTAGAGCACGCGGTAAGGTACTAATTATGGTTGAGCAGTCATCAAATGACCCCTCAGAACTCATCCCTCCAAGCGACGTTGCCCCAGGTCGGCGTGAGTGGGGTTTGTGGACATGGCCAAATCTCATTACCTTGATCCGACTTGCCTGCCTCCCAATATTTTTGTGGTTATTGCTTGGACGCGATGATCGTGCCAGCGCCGGTTGGCTCTTGCTGGCGCTCGGGGGAACCGATTGGGTGGACGGTTGGGTCGCCCGGAGATTCAATCAAGTCAGCGAATTCGGGAAAATGTTTGATCCCACGGCCGATCGCCTGTTGTTCATTGTCGGATTGACGGCAATCATGATCGACGGTTCGGCGCCACAATGGTTTTGCATCTTGGTTCTCATTCGAGAGGTTCTCTTTGGCGGGACAATTGCGATCTTGACGCTTTTTTTCTCTATGGAAAGATTTGATGTCACCTACTTGGGCAAATGGGCAACATTTCTTTTAATGGGAGTCTTCCCAGCCTTCGTTCTCGGTGAGAGCGGCATCGGCATCCACTTATTCTTTACCATCTCGGCATGGATTGCTGGACCGGTCGGCCTCATCCTGAGTTACTACACCGCCATTGTTTATCTACCGACAATTCGTTCCAGTTTGGCTCGGGGGCGGGCTTAGCCTTCACTCAGGGATCTCGCGCTTGCTTTCTTACTGGCAAGGCGTTGAGCACTAGATTGAACCCATGAGCCCTTCCGATCTCCTTTTCTCGACTGACCACGAGTGGGTGCTGATCACAGGATTGATCGCCCGAATCGGCATCACGGATTTCGCACAAGACGCTCTTGGTGATGTTGTCTTCGTCCAACCAGCCACTCTCGGGCAAAAACTTAGCGCAGGCGAATCCTTCAGCGAAGTGGAAAGCACGAAGTCTGTCTCAGACATCTACGCACCCCTTGGCGGGGTAGTGGTGGCCGTGAACGAAGCCTTGGACGCTGATCCAGGGCTAGTGAACTCGGATCCCTACGGCCAAGGTTGGATCTGCGAACTGGAAATGACACCTGACGCAGACACTTCTCATCTCATGACTGGCGACGCCTATGCCATTTTTGTGGCAGGCTAGAGGGCATGTCAGTCTTTTGTCAAAAATGTGGTCATCGCAATATCGGTGATGCCTTCTTTTGCAGTTCATGTGGCGGGACACTCGAAGTAGATGGCGACAAGACTGTGGTGATCGCCAAAGTTGACTCCCTACAAGACGCACTTGGACCTCAAGATAATGCTTCAGTCGACCTTCAGAGTTTGCCGCAACACTTCGGCACCCTGATGGTGCGCTCAGGGCCTCAGGCTGGTCAGCGATTTGTTTTGGATGCTTCATTAACCAAACTTGGGCGACATCCTGACAGCGAGATTTCTCTAGATGATATTTCAGTCTCGCGCCGCCATGCCGAGATTGAACGCCAGTCAACGGAGTATGTTCTGCGCGATGTTGGATCAATGAATGGCACCTACGTCAACCAGAAGCGCGTCGATGGCGTCGTCTTACAACAAGGTGATGAGATTCTTGTTGGTCGTTTTCGTTTGATTTTTCTTGGACCTGTTGAATAATCGTGGCGACCCATCCCGTCAACGAGCGCTCATACCTTTCAATAGGTGAAGTACTCGGCTTGTTATTAGAAGATTTTCCCGATGTATCTATTTCCAAGATTCGCTTTCTCGAGAGCCAGGGTTTGATTGTTCCCGAAAGAACAGCATCTGGTTATCGAAAATTTTATGACGAAGATGTTGAGCGTTTGCGCTTTATCTTGGGTGAACAAAAAGATCACTTTCTGCCCTTGCGAATCATCAAAGATCGCCTCGACACTCCACCTACTGGCACCATTCGACCTAACAAAAACGAGCGACCGCAGCCACGCGGACTGAAGAACGTCGGCAATGCGCAAGAGATTGTTGAGCAAGATACATCGACGGTCTCTGGAGATGCGAGTAACCATGATGTAGCCAAACACCCTGCCGCACGAGCGGCCAAAGTGACCCCACCACAAACGGCGCGCAAGTCAGCACGACCAGCACTGCCTGATCCGTCTGACGCTGTAGGTCGTCCGGCAATATACACACGGGCTGAATTACTGCAGTTATCTGATCTTCAAGAAGTGGTGCTGGCGGATCTGGAATCCTTCCACATGGTGACGGCTCACCAAACAGGTTCTCAGGCTTTATACGACGAACATGATTTGGCAATTGCCGAGGTAGCACGGGCTTTTACTGAGGTAGGCGTCGATGTTCGCCACCTCAAGGCGTGGAAAACCGCTGCTGAGCGAGAAGCCGGTCTCTTTGAACAGCGCGTCTTGCCGCTTCTCCGTCGACGTTCCCCAGAATCTCGTCAGGAATCAATTGATTTACTAGATGACCTTGTCGATTTAGGTGCCCGACTTCGGGCTATTTTGGTAGCCCGCGCTGTTGGTACGCTACGAGATACGCGCCCAGGGGACCAACGATGACACCCATGGAATTGATCGGAGTTCGTCTTGATGTTGCCGGGAATATTCCCGTGCTCTTTCTGCGCGAACGTGAAGGCCTCAGACGTCTGCTACCGATATACATCGGCACCCCCGAAGCCAGCAGCATTCAGTGGGCAAGCGAGGGCAAAGAATCGCCTCGCCCTTTGACCCACGACTTGGTGGTTAACTTACTCGGAGCATTAGGAGCCATTCTTGAGCGGGTCGTGATTACCGAAGTCAACGAAGGCACTTTTTTTGCGGAACTTCATCTGCAATCACGTACTGGATCAGTCGTTGTCTCCAGCCGACCCTCAGATGCCATTGCCATCGCTGTTCGCTCAGGTTGCGCCATCTATTGCCAATCAGAGGTACTTGATGTGGCTGGAAAGATCATTGCTGATGATGAACCCGTTGAAGAAAGCTCTGACCCAGATGACCTAGAGGCCAGCCTGCAAGGCGGTATTGCCTCCAGCGCCTCAACTGACGACCTCGTGGATGAGTTTCGGGATTTCATTGAGAGCATCAACCCTGAGGATTTTCAACCCTAAGCAGGATTGCTTCGGTAAACGTTGACGCTCATCAAGTTCCGCCGTACCCTAACCCTAGAAGAAAAGCACCTACGGGAAACCTTAGACTTTTCCCGAACTCATTATTGGAGCAAGATGAACGCCAGAGTCTCAACCTTTAGTGGAACTCAAGCCTCTAAAATTGTGGGCATCACCTACCGCCAAATTGATTATTGGGCCCGCACAGATCTCGTTCGCCCATCAATTACAGATGCAACAGGCAGTGGAAGTCGCCGTCATTACAGTTATCGCAATCTTCTTGAATTGCGCATGGTGAAAAGTCTTCTCGATGCTGGAATCAAACTTGAGTCGGTCAGGGAGGTATTCAATTACCTCGCGCAGAATACTCAGGCGGATATCACCTCAGCACATTTGGTGATTAGCGGTTCATCAGTTCTCCTCTGCGAAGGTGATGAATTAGTAGACGTGGTGCGCCGCGGACAGGGAGTCCTCAACCTTCTGCCTCTGGCGCAAGTGAAAAATGAAGTCGATGGGCAACTCATCGCGCTCTATCCGGAACTCGCACAGCCAGCCGATATTCGCATTCGTAAAATTGGTTAACTGTGCGATACTCGCCCCTTGATGCACAGCATCGAGAACTTGGAGCGCGACTAACGCCATTCGGCGGCTGGGACATGCCATTGCAATACCCGCAGGGGACACTTGCGGAACATCTTGCTTGTCGAACAGATGCAGTCGTCTTTGATGTCTCTCACTTGGGTACGGTACGCCTTGAAGGTGCGCAAGCGTTTTCTCAGTTGCAGTTTGCTTTTACCAATGACCTCAAAAAGATCGGCCCAGGCCGAGCGCAATACACACATCTCCTCGACACACATGACGCATCTGTCCTTGACGACATCATTGTTTGGTGGGTCAGTGAAGAAGTCTTTGATGTGATGCCAAATGCATCAAACACTGATCAAGTGATCGCTGCTATTGGAGGTCAGGACGTCACCTCATCACGCGCTGTCTTGGCGATACAAGGCCCGGCGGCGCTAGAGAAAATTTCCACATTTTTTCCAGCGGCTTCCAAAGTCGGCAAGTTCAAAGTCGCAAAATGTGATTGGAATGGCATTGAGTGCACCGTGGCAGGCACCGGGTATACCGGTGAGCAAGGTATTGAAATCGCCATTCCAAACGCCCACGCTTCAGCCCTATGGGCAGCGATTCTTCAATCTGGTATCCAACCAGCGGGACTCGGTGCACGCGACACACTGCGCCTTGAGGCTGGTCTGGCGCTACATGGTCACGAACTGGGAGCGGGCATCACTTCCTTGCAGGCCAATCTTGAATGGGTGGTCTCGTGGAGCAAGGGCGAGTTTCGCGGTTCCTCTGCCTTGGCCGCTGAAAAGGATCGAGGTGTTTCGCAAATCTTGCGCGGTATCGCAACGCAAGGACGCAGACCGCCTCGAGCAGAGTGCGCGGTACTGATGAACGATGAGATTATTGGGCGTGTGACAAGTGGAAACTACTCTCCGATACTTGAGCATGGGATTGCTTTGGCATTCGTACACCCGACAACTGAGGTAGGGGACTTCGTCACTATTGATGTTCGTGGCACGCAACTGAGTGGTCAGATTGTCAATCTGCCATTTGTTCAGAAGAAATAACTTCAGTTACCTGAAGGCTTGATCCCAAACATCGCGCCTGCAGTTTCCGCGAATTGTGTGAGCGGAGCTAACCGAGTAGCTAAGTCGCCCAATGTGCCAATGGCCTTAGTCACCTCAGCGGGCAAGGTGCTGACCTGCGTCAAAACCCCATCTGCTTTTTTGATTGTCGACTTAGCTTGCTTGGCAGAAGCCTGAACCAAAGGAACGATCTCTTTGATCGGTCCTTCAATTTCATCAAGAATTGCATTAACTCGACGGGCAACCTTATTCAATTCGGTGATCGTGTCATTAAAAGTCAACACAGATTTTTTAATTTCGCCAGACAATTGCATTGCACCTTCAAGAGCACGCCCAAAGGCCATCATCGGGTTGGCTCCACCCAACATCCCAAGAAAATCGCCAACACCGGGATTGGACTTGGTCTGGTTTGATTCATTTTGATCATCAGTCACGAGCCCAAACTACCGATTCCACAACCTTTTTCGACTTGGATTCAGTCACACTTAGGCATAGGCCTCAAGGGGAGCGCAGGTACACATGAGATTTCTGTCCCCGAATGCCGCGTCAATCCGACTGACGGGGGCGTGATAACCCGTTGAACTCGACAGACTTGGGGTGCCGTGCGAGCGTGGATACATGCGATCCCAATCACCAACTAAATCGGCCACGGTATGGGGCGCATGGCGCAACGGACTGTCCGCCACAGCAATAGTGCCATCTGCTATCTGATCAATCTCCGCACGAATCGCAACCATGGCATCACAGAAACGGTCTAACTCTGCTTTGGTCTCGCTCTCCGTAGGCTCAATCATGAACGTACCTGAAACCGGAAAACTCATCGTCGGTGCATGGAATCCGTGATCCATCAGACGCTTCGCCACATCATCCACTGTGACTCCAAAGTCTTTGGTAATCCCACGCAAGTCAATAATGCATTCGTGGGCGATAAAGCCATGTGTTCCGGTGTACAGAACTGGGAAATGGGCATCAAGACGACGGGCTACATAGTTTGCGTTAAGGATCGCCATTTCCGTGGCTAAGCGCACTCCTTGGGCACCCATCAAACGGATGTAAGCCCAGGAGATCGGCAGAATTCCCGCTGACCCAAACTTGGACGCCGACACTGGTCCGACCGCTTGCGAACCAATGGGAGCCAAAGGATCGCCCGGCAGGAATGGAGCCAAATGTTGGCGTACCGCAACAGGTCCGACACCTGGACCTCCACCACCGTGCGGAATGCAAAAAGTTTTATGCAAATTAAGATGACTCACGTCAGCGCCAAAGACACCTGGTTGGGCGAGACCGACAAGGGCATTGAGATTGGCGCCGTCGACATACACCTGTCCACCAGCATCGTGAATAATGCGGCACACTTCCGTGATGCCGTCCTCAAAGACTCCGTGCGTTGAGGGATACGTCACCATAATTGCCGCCAGTGCAGAACCAGCAGTGTCAACTTTGCGTTGCAAATCTTCAAGATCAACATTTCCACTGTCATCACAATTGGTAACGACCACAGACATCCCCGCCATCACCGCACTAGCCGCATTTGTACCGTGTGCACTTGACGGAATCAGACAGACTGTGCGAGCCTCCTCACCACGACTGCGGTGGTAGGCGCGGATTGCTAAGAGTCCAGCTAATTCGCCCTGGCTTCCTGCGTTCGGTTGCAAACTTACCGCGTCATAACCAGTCACGGCCACCAACATGGATTCCAACTCGTGAATCAGTTGAAGATATCCCTCGACTTCATCAACTGGACAAAAGGGGTGGACATCGGCGAACTGAGGCCAAGTGATGGGTTCCATCTGCGTCGTGGCGTTGAGTTTCATGGTGCACGACCCAAGTGGAATCATCGTTCGATCCAGGGCTAGATCTTTATCGGCTAAACGCCGCAGATAACGCAACATTTCGTGTTCGGTCTGATAGTTGTGAAAAACTTTTGCTGTCAGTATCTCATCGGTGCGCAATGAACTAGAACTAATTCCTAGTTCTTGGCCGTCGTACGAATCGGGAGTGGCCATGTCGTTGAATCCAAAGGCTTCCCAGATATCGCTCACTAATTCCAAAGTAGATGTCTCATCAAAAGTAAGCCCCACCGTAAACTCGTCAATCATTCGCAGATCAATGTTCAGGTCACGAGCCTTTTGCAGGACCTGCTTGGAACCAGAGGGGAGATTGACAGCCAAGGTGTCAAACCACGTTGTATGGCGCAACTCAAGTCCACGACTGAGCAACCCTGCGGCCGTGATACATGCCAATCGATTCACCCGCTGAGCCATGCGTTGCAGTCCCTCGGCGCCATGCCACACGGCATAAAAACCAGCAATATTTGCCAACAGGGCTTGAGCGGTACAGATGTTGCTCGTAGCTTTTTCGCGTCGAATATGTTGTTCACGAGTCTGCAGCGCGAGGCGTAAGACTGGTCGTCCAGCAGTGTCTGTGCTCACGCCAACAAGGCGACCCGGCAAACTCCGAGCGTACGCTTGCGTTGTGGCCATGAACGCTGCGTGGGGACCACCAAAAGCCATAGGTACGCCAAAGCGTTGCGCTGATCCCACGGCTATGTCAGCACCTAATTCACCTGGTGACGCCAAGAGGACGCAGGCTAAAAGGTCAGTAACGACGACCGTGATTCCTCCGAATGCCTTGACTGCGCTGATCGTCTCAGACCAATCGCCTACACAACCGGTTGAAGAGGGATATGAAAATAGCGCTCCGAAGACTTCACGTGGAACGAGTGCACTCTCATCGCCAATGATCAAATCAATGCCCAAAGGTTCGGCCCGAGTGGCCATCACTGCCAGGGTTTGTGGATGTGTATCGCGGTGCGCAAAAAACTTGTTGCTGGCGACCTTGCTGACACGACGCGCCATGGTCATTGCTTCAGCGGCGGCAGTCGCCTCATCCAATAACGAGGCGTTAGCGATCGGCAAACCAGTGAGGTCACTGACCATCGTTTGAAAATTCAACAATGATTCCAAGCGTCCCTGACTAATTTCTGGCTGATACGGGGTGTACGAGGTGTACCACGCTGGATTTTCAAGAACGTTACGCCGAATCACTGGGGGAGTGATGGTGCCTGTATAGCCCATACCAATCATGCTCCGCCGAGGCCGATTGAGATTTGCGATGCGCTTCAGTTCGCTGGTCACATCATGCTCCGCCATCGGTTCGGGGAGGTTCAAGTCGCCCCGTAAGCGAATCGTTTCAGGCACTGTTTTGTCGATCAATTCGCTCAGCGAAGCAACACCAATCGTGGCCAACATCTCGGCCAAATCTTCGGGTACCAAGGTGCCGATATGGCGACGCGCGAACGCATCACGTTCAAACAAATCATCAAGGGAATAACGGGTCATAGAAGCCTCCAGATGTTGAATTTCCTGTGCTTCCCCCGCTGTCTCTCTGCCTACGGCAGACCTGAGAGCTTCAATTGATGTCTGCGCGACATCAACCTTTCCCCGTCGGTGAGATCTAAAGAACAGATCTACTTTCCAGCGTTGTCTCACCCGTCCGGTCCGTGTGCCTGAGAGATTCCGGGGAGGTTGCTCCTTCGGCGTTACGGTGCTGGCTGCACTGCAACTCTTCCGGTCGGGGTTAACGACAAGGCGACCTTAGTTCGTCTCAGCATCAGGAAGCGCACAACTCATAGAATGTTTATGTGCCAGCGATCACCAACTCTCCCAACCGTGAACCCGCTGACCTACAACTCGCCAAACTCTTAGGCCAATCAGTGGGCGCCATTGGAGGCGCTTTCATGCTTCATCCCGACACCTTGACCCCCGGGAAGCAAGCAGGTTACCCAGGCGGATTTTCTTATTATGTCGTGGGACGGGGTGGCGTGCTCGGAGATGTTGATGCCTCGGTAGTGACCAGCGGCTTCGCTTTTTTCGCTCCGGCATTAGTGCGCTCTCTTTGGGAAGCGGGCGTTGCGGTGGAAGGAGCTCGCGCTGGTGCTGATCGCTATGCCCTGGCATGCGCTGAGTGGGGACGCTCAAGACTGGGCGCATTTGATCGAGCCCAACGTCTTGTCGAACTCGTGACTGCAGTGGTTGACGGAGCCGAATTAGCGGGCTTGAGTTTGTTTGCGGGCTGGCAAAGTCAGGCTCGGGTGAGCGACCCACAAGGTCGTTGCTATCAATTGCTCAATGTTTTGCGCGAACTTCGCGGCAGCGTGCACATCACGGCTGTCGTTGCTCAAGGTGTCACGCCCCTTCAAGCGTTACTCGCCAACCCGATAAATAATGGATCTGAAACGGCTGAGCGATTCGGTTGGTCTGGTCCATTTGAAAATGTTGACCATCTGCGCGACGACTTCATAGCAGTCGAAAATTTGACGAATGTTTTGATGGCTCACCATCTCAGCGTTCTCACACCAGATGAGCAAAATGAGTTACACGAATTAGTCACCGAAGTGCACACCATTTTGTTTCCGTGATTCACCGAATCAGGAGCGCGCAGCCTTCATTGCTTCATAGTCGGCGATTGCCGTCATCTGCGCTCCCAAAGTCGCATCAACCCAACGACTTCCAGCACCAACCACTTTGTCGTAACTGGCTTGAGGGCCGGCTAGTTGACCAGTGAAGTGTGGCATGACCTGCTCGGCGAATAGTTCGTAACTGCGTAATGTCTGATGCCAATCAGCAAGGTCAGCACCAAGGAAAAGGTAACAACCAAATCCACCTGTCTTTTCTTGTAGTCGTTCAATCTGCGCTATCGCCATTTCTGGGGTACCAATCACCATGCGACCCGATTCATTGGCTTGATCTACGAACTCGTCAATGTCGGTCGGTGGGGGAGGACCATTGGGATCACCCACAGGAATGATGTGACTCAAGTATTCCCAGACCCATTGCAATCCATAGCGGCAATTTTCTTTAGCCTGCTCAACCGTTTCGGCGATATGCATCGGTCCCATGAGACGAGCTTTCGAACGATCAACAACATGACCGTGAAGAGTTGCTTCCTCTTCCCAGACTTTCAAGTTGTAATCCAGCATTTGAAAGGCCGCCGGTTCAGTGGCAGCAATCGAAATCAGCCCGACACCGTATTTGCCTGCCAATTTTGAACCAGAGGGTGAAATTGATGATGCAACGGCAATATCAAAATCGCTATATGGCTTGACTTGAAGAACGGCCTCATTGCAGGTAAACCAATCGGTCTTTTCTGTGACTGTTTCTCCACGAAAGAGCCGCATCATCACATCGAGCGACTGCTCCATGCGGGGTCTCTGGGTCATCGGATCAATTCCCATCATCTGCGCATCCGATGTCAACTGTCCGGGGCCCGCACCAAACATCATTCGACCGCGCGTGAGATGATCCAGCATCACGATTCGGTCAGCGAGCATAAATGGGTGGTGGTAGGGAAGTGAGTTCACGCCCGTACCAAGTTTGATGTGTTTGGTTCGCTCGGCCGCCGCAGCGATCATGACTTCGGGCGAAGCGATGAGTTCAGATCCAGCAGAATGGTGTTCACCAATCCATGCTTCGTGGTAGCCCAGTTTGTCTAGATGTTCCAGAAGTTGTAGATCACGATGCAGAGCCAACGTCGGGTTCACACCCGTCTTGTGCATCGGCGGCATGAAGATTCCAAAGCGAAGACTCATCTCGAAATACTGTCACATGACGATCTATTCGATCGTGCCGTACGAACCACGCTCGCCTTGTGAATCGTTTTTTACCACCTCATCAACTGCCCAACGTAGGTCAACGATGAAATCTTCAATCACGGCACCGTGAACGGCATTAACCGTGCAGTGCAGAGATGCAGGAGGGGACTGTTTGTCGACATACCAGCCCCGTTGTGCGAGAAGATCGGCCACCGCGTAAATATCAAACATCGGAAGCGACTCATCATTTGTTTCTCGCGCCCCGAAGGACAACAACGTGCTATCTGGGCGGGCCCGTAATTGCAGTTCCGGAAATTGTTCGATGGCGTCGGCCAACTTCTGGCATGCTTCATAGGCAGCCTTGGTGAGCCGCAGGTACCCAGCGTCGCCGAGATAATTCATCACTGCCCAAGCAGCTGCCATGGGACCACCACTTTTCGTCCCCAGCACACCCGAAGATCCGTAGAAGCCGCCTAGCCAGTTATCGGTCACGAAGGTTTGGTACGAACGGAGTTTTTTATTACGGTGCAAAATCACTGATGCGCCCTTTGCGGTGTAACCGTATTTGTGTAGATCAACAGAAATACTCGTCACTCCATCAACACGAAAATCCCAAGGTGTTATCGGCAGGCCAAGACGTTCTAAGAAGGGGAGAGTCACGCCACCCATGCAGGCATCGACATGAACATTGATATCCATGCTCAGCCCAAGAGAAGCGATCTCTCTGATTGGGTCGATGACTCCTTGCGGGTACTGCGGAGCCGAACCGACCAACAAAACCGTATTGCTATCGATGGCGGCGCTCATCGCTGTCACATCGGCGCGCCAGTCGGCGTCGACCGCGATTCGCCGACTCTCCAAGCCAAAGTAGTAGCACGCTTTTTCGAAAGCAGCATGAGCCGATGTTGCTAACACAACATTTGGAGTTGTGATTCCCTTCTCGCGGCGACCTCGTTCACGAGCTCCTTTGACTGCCAAGAGAATGCTTTCTGTGCCACCACTGGTCATGAATCCTGCGGCCTGATCTCCACCATGCACCCAAGCGCTCACCATCTGCACAACTTCACTCTGAAACTTTTTCAGACTCGGGAAAGCATCTGCGTTTAATCCGTTAGTTGAGGCGTACATTGCCAACGCTTGATCCGCAACTTCTTGCACATCAGCACCCGCGTAATAGGCAAGCGAAAACGCCCGACCATGTTTCCAGTTCAGGTCCTTGGCCCCGATCTCTGCAACCTGGCGCAAAACTTCTTGAGCGACATCATCCACGATCTAGAACTCTAGGCAAGAAAAAGAGCCGTACCTTGACTACGGTTAAGTAATGATCGATTATTCACTACCATCTTTAGTCTCTGTCGAAGAAATGAACGCTTTCATCGGAGGCGCATTTGGAGGTAATCAAAATGCCTGCGAAGTTATGAGTTTCGCGATGGCGGTAGCGGTGATGTATCCAAGCGCTGCTTCATTGCGACCTGGAAAAATTATTAGTGGTCCAACAGTCTTCAGTATCTGTGATGCTGCTCTTTTTTATGCTGCGCTCTCTGCCACGGGTATGGAACCAATGACCCTCACCAGCGAAATGTCGATCCGTTTCCTCCGTCCAGCAAGGGGAGAGGTGCTCCGTGCTCGGGCCACACTCAATAGCCTCGGATCACGTTCCATTGTTGGTTCTGTTGTGGCTTATACCGACGACGAGTCCAAGCCGGTAGCGGTCGCTCAAGGCACATATATGCGTCCTAAAAAGAACCCCGCCCAATAGCATCAATGACATGTCTTCTGAACTAGCAAAGCCATCCATTAACGTCCCAGCCGGTGATCCACCGACCTCTTTGATCATCGATGACATCACTGTCGGCAGTGGTCAAGAGGCGACTTCAGGTTCTCGTCCGGTGATGCATTATGTCGGCGTCGCATGGAGCACTGGCCAAGAATTCGATGCCTCGTGGGATCGACATGAAACCTTCTCATTTCGCCTCGGAGCGAGCGAAGTCATCGGTGGTTGGGATCAAGGCGTGGCCGGAATGAAAGTTGGCGGTCGCCGCCAGTTAACGATCCCGCCAGAACTTGGTTATGGCAGCCGAGGTGCAGGTGGAGTGATCAAAGGTAACGAAACGTTGATCTTCATCGTTGACCTCATTGACGTCAACTGAGGCATAAGCAGGGGATATCCGATCTGGAATGGTTTTTCCTTTTATCAGTTGTATGTGTCATAACGATTATTATGGGCGAACATTTCTCAGGGATTCACGTCTTCTGGGGCGTCAATGTTCGATCCCGCAATGGTCGAGCCGCCTCCATCATCCACTCCAAGGCCTCCGTGATACTGCGCACCGTCGGCTTGGCAGCCTTGAGTTCACGTTCAGTGTCATCAACGGCGCAGGCTAAGACATAGAGATCGTCGTACAAGGAATCAATCACCGCCCGGGCAATGACCAATTCATCCTCGCTGATTTTCAGTTCACGAGCACGTTGACGAGCCACCCAATCCCATTGCCTGCAGGCTTGACAACAAAAGACCCGTGTCCGCCCGGCTCCAGATTGCTCAGGCAGAACCCGGCGACACCAACGGCATCGAATCCCACCTACTGCCCGCCCCTGTACCCCTGTCGGTAATTTCGTCATGACGAAATTATTCCACAGAATGGATTCATTTGAGGTGAACTGCGCACATCATGATTTATTTCGGCAGACTCGCAAGATGAGTTCGCCAGTACTACCCCCTGCCCCGGAACATCGCTTCGCCAGTGACAACAACGCCACAGTGCATCCGGTTGTGATGGAGGCTCTCAATCGAGCTAATGCGGCTCACGCCACTGCCTACGGCGACGACCCCTGGACCGCACAGGCTCGTGACGCTTTTAGTGAACTTTTTGGACAACAGGTTGAGACCTTCATGGTGTGGAATGGCACGGGGGCCAATGTCTTGGCACTGGCCACGATGCTCTCCCCCGCTGGGGCAGTCATCTGCAGCGATTCAGCACACATCAATGTCGATGAGACAGGTGCCCCCGAGCGCATCCTCGGAGCCAAACTGATTGACCTTCCAGCAATTGGCGGAAAAATTACTCCCGATCAAGTGCGTTCGCAAGCACATGCCTTGGGAGTGGTGCATCACGTTCAACCCAGCGTTTTATCCATCACCCAAAGCACCGAATGGGGAACCCTGTACTCCCCCGCCGAGATTGCGAATCTTTGTGACGCGGCGCACTCAATGGGCATGACCGTCCATCTCGATGGAGCCAGAATCGCCAATGCCACAGCGGCGTTGGGAGGCAACCAAGAGGCATTACGTTCCTTCACGGTTGACGCCGGGGTTGATGTCATTTCCTTTGGCGGGGCCAAAAATGGAATCATGTATGGCGAGGCGGTCATTTATCTCAACCGTGACTTGGCCCGTTCAGCACCCTTTGTGCAAAAACAAGTGACTCAACTTCCTTCGAAGGTGCGCTTCATCTCGGCGCAATTTTCGGCCCTACTTGCCGATGACCTGTGGCTCAAAAACGCGGCTCACGCCAATGACATGGCAACTCAACTGTTTGAGCAGACATGCCACCTCTCTGGAGTGGTTCTGGATCAGCCACCCGTGGTGAATAGCATTTTCCCTATCCTGCCCCCCGAGCAGATTGAGCCGTTACGTGAATGGTCCTTTTTCTACGATTGGGATCCTCATGCCCACCAAGTGCGGTGGATGACCGCCTGGGATACCCGCCCAGCAGACTTGGATCATTTTGTGGCAGGTCTCCGCCACTTCATTCAATGAGATTTTTATTGACTCAATGATTACTTAAGTCTAAAGTGATCATGTTGTCGCGGAAGTTTCGCCGCAAGTGGGGGAATTTTCTTAGGTCAAAAATATTAATCTCGGGGGAACTTGTGGCTTATACCGAATTTTTAAATCATCGTCAGCAGACCGAAGATGACTGGATGGATGTCGGTGCATGTCGTGGCATGACTCACCTGTTCTTCCCGACAACCGCCGAACGCCCTCAAGCGCGCGAACGTCGTGAATCCATGGCTCGCATGGTCTGCGCCAGTTGCAATGTCCAAGACATGTGTCGCTCATTCGCACGCGACAATCATGAGTACGGACTATGGGGTGGCGAGAGCGAAGATGAACGACATCAAGCGGGTTACCGCTTGATTGCTCCGATCGGCATTCGCGCTAACGTCGGTTGAGGATTAGGCCTCGTTATTATTGCAGAACGATCACTCCAATCACTTTAAACACGTGTTAACGCAACTGCCAGATGATTCACTAGAACCATGAGTAACGGTTCGCATTCCTATGATGTCGTCGTCGTAGGAAGTTCCAACCTTGACCTAGTCGCCACAGTCGAGCGCCTCCCGGCACCAGGTGAAACCATTCTCGGCACGCGTTTTGCAGAATTTCCAGGTGGCAAAGGCCTCAATCAGGCCGTGGCATGCCGCCGCTCAGGTGCCGACACTGCTTTCATTACTTGCCTAGGCAAAGACAACGCAGGTGACACCCTGCATCGCCTGATGATTCAAGAAGGAATCGCTGCCTATGTCACTGATGACGATGACCCCACGGGGCGGGCATTAATCAACGTTGACACGCATGGAGAAAATTCAATCGTTGTCGTGCCAGGCGCAAATGCGAATCTTTCGCTCAGCGTGATTGAGGCTCATCGCGATATCTTGCTGCACTCGAGGGTTCTTCTGTGCCAATTAGAGATCCCACTCGCATCTGTTGAATCGGCATTAGCAATCGCCAAAATTGGTGGAGCACAGACAATTCTAAACCCGGCTCCAGCCAGCGAACTGAATCGTTCAATTTTGCAATTATGCGATGTCATTATGCCCAATCAACATGAGGTGGCGCTTCTCGGTGGCGCATCAGCGCTTTTAGATGCTGGGGTTTCGATTGTCGTCGTCACCTTGGGCGCGCGCGGCATCAAAATCATCACTGCTGACGGCGAACAACAAATTCCGCCATTTGCCGTTCGGGCTATTGACACCACAGGAGCTGGCGATGCGGCATGTGGCGCATTGGCATGTGCTCTCGCCTCCGGATTAGACATCACTACCGCTGCTCGGCGGGCGTCGGCAGCAGGAGCATTGGCGGCCACTAAACATGGCGCCGTGACTTCACTGCCGACACTCTCCGAGATTGATTACTTGGTCAATTAAGAGCTCATCGTTTTCACTCGTGAGTGAAAACGACCGCTGACCATTGCTCTAGTTCAATACGATCGACTTCTCGTAATGGTCGTAGCGCCTCAGCCACATGTGCATAGTTTTGCGTCAAAACTCCGCTGATAATTAAGAATCCAGTGGGGCTGACAAGCCGTCGCAATTGTTCACTCAGTTCAATGAGCGCCGGAGCCAAAATGTTGGCTACGACGATCCTCGCTGGCGATTTAATCTGCTCAAGCGCATCAGTGCTCACACTCCATCGATCAGTAACCCCATTACTCTCGGCATTGGCACGCGAAACTTCAATAGACGCGGCGCTGATATCAATTCCCGTGGCGCGACGCGCTCCGAGGAGCAAAGAGGTGATTCCAAGAACACCGCTACCACAGCCGACATCAATAACTTCGTCGTCCAACAATAAGTATTTTTCGATCGCTAACAAACTTGCCATCGTGGTCGGATGATCACCCATACCGAAGGTACTACCCGGCTCAATCGTGACAATAAGGGCCTCTTGCGAATTATCCATCGCTCTCAGGATCTCATCAATCTGTGTTGCGGATGACCACTGAGGAGCAATCACGAGACGTTTTCCCACAAGCACAGGTTTGGCAAACGACCTCCAGTTATCCCCCACATTTTCGTCAACTTCACTCAAGATCCATGTCGCCGACCAAGATAAAGAATTCAAGACTTGGGTCACGACTTCTCGATCGTTGCCGAGCGATGTTTGTAAGCGCACCTCGTGATCCGTATCCCAGTGCTCTTCAATCGCCACAACACCAAGCGACCACAACACATCACTAACTAACTCAACCTGCTCCGCAGTCGTCGAGACGATAATCGACAGAGCCATGCTCTTAATCGAGTCTCCGTAGTTTTTCTTTATAGATCGCCGCCCGCGCAACATAGGAGGCAGCACCCATAGCGATCTCTGCTGGTCGAGCTTTATCTAATTTGATAACGGCGGGGACCCCCACGGCAAGGGCCCCACTAGGCACTTCAAGTCCATTTAAAAGTACTGCGTTGGCAGCCACCACTGCTCCCGAACGCACGATCACACGGTGCATTACAATTGAGCCGTTACCCACCAAACAGCCATCTTCGATCGTGCACCCCTCAAGATGAACGATATGACCAATCACGCAATCGTTGCCGACAATTGTCGGAAAAACATGGGTGGTGTGCAGCACCGAACCGTCTTGAATTGACGTCCTATCACCGATGATGATGTCCCCGTCGTCTCCCCGCAGGACCGCCCCGGGCCATATCGAACTATGAGTCCCAATGGTGACTGATCCTATGATCACAGCATCCGGGTGAACATAGGCATCGGGATGAATCGTTGGGATACGTTCACCCAAGGCGTAAATCGGCACGAGTGAAAATTAGCACTTTTGCCTACCCTAAGGCACTGTTCATCCTTCACGATAGGGTTGCTTTCCATGTCTCGAAGGATTGAAATTGAGTTAACAAGTTTGCGCTCCGATGGTACTTGGACGTGGCGCGCGGCTGGCGCACGCGAGCCCAAAGGTATTTTGCAGCCAAGCGTCCTTCCACAGGAATCAAAAACCGGTGATGTACTGAAAGTGGAAGCCGACTTCGATATTGACGGCATCACCGTCTTGGGTGTTGTGCAAGGTCGCGTCAAGGTTGACAAAGTAGAGACGATTACCGTCAAAGGAAATGACAGGCCTTTTGAAGCCGTTACTCAGCAACTCGCACGAAAAGAAAAAAGTGATCGTGGCGATCGACGCGATCGTCCCGCACGAGGCGATCGTCCTACCCGTGATGGTGCACGTGCTGGCACTGGCCCAGATCGCCGACCGCGCCGCGATGGTGCGCCAACAACAGCGACCGATAAGACACGAACTCCACGCCGCCCACATTTTGAAGCGCCACCTGAATTACCTCAGCGTCCCCGCGCTAAGCGGCTCAAGCCGCTCAACGTCAATCGTAAAGCTGTCCTGAGCGAACTGCCCGAAGAGCAGCGTTCAATTGCTGAGTTGGCTCTGCAAGGAATGCAGACAGTGCGTCAACGGATCAAGGATGCCAATCTCGCTTTAGCAGAGCAAGGCAAACCAACCATGCCAGAACAAGCTGTTGTGCAGATGGCGGAGAATCTTCTCCCCCGCTTACGAGTAGCAGAATGGCTTGACCGAGCACAGGCCGCCAAGCGTGATTTGGCTGAACTCGATCTCGGAGATCTTCGAAGTGTCGTCTCTGCAGCATCCGATCCGTTGATTGAACGCTCAGAAAACTGCCGCGAACTTGTCGCTGAATTGCGCAGTGGTTTAACGGCTCGCGCCGAACAGGACTACCAGAAGTGGTTGCAAGACATTGAAGCCTCCCTTGGAGTGGGACGTATCGTTCGAGCCCTCAAACTCTCTGGTCAGCCACCCAAAGCAGGAGCCATATTTCCCGATGAATTGGGTCGTCGATTGGCAGTGGCAACTTCATTAAGTTTGATTTCAGATGCACCGAACGAGCGTTGGATTGCCGTTTTAGAAGCCGTTGCCTTCGCTCCGATTCGCTCTCAAATAATTGTCACTTCGAAGCCTGAAGTGCTTTCAGTTGAGTTGACCAAAACGGTTCAACGATTGAGCGCCCTCATTCCGCAAATCGCTCTCGCTTTGGGCATCGAGGTAACGGCTTCAAGCCACACACCGAAACCTTTGCGAGCCGTGCGCCCGCCCACAAAAAAATTGCCTCCAAAGCCACCTGCAACCCCTCTCGCCGCTGCCCCAACGCCTGTGCTTGAAGCAGCCGTAGTGGCACCTGAGTCGCCAGCCAAGCCAGAAGGCGAAGTCGAAGTGACCCTCGAGAATGAGCAGACCCCAGTGGTTGCTGAAGTAGTCGAAGTGACCCTCGAGAATGAGCAGACCCCAGTGGTTGCTGAAGTAGTCGAA
>CALGTP010000045.1 GCA_937902105.1 uncultured Actinomycetes bacterium | reverse complement strand
ACCGTACCAACATCATCCGGAAGTATCGTGGGACAACTTTATCCATCAACAACCGGATTGGATAAAAGCTTTATTGGTACAAGTAGAATTCTATGGATCAGAGGACGGAGATGCAAATCTGTTCGAAATAACAACGCAACACGACAAACATGGCTATCTACTTGCAGTCTCGGATGGATCGGTATTGTTTCACAATATGAGTTTTGGATGGGTTATATCAACACCAGATGGCGTCCGACTAGTGGGAGCAGCTGGACCGTGTAATGGTAGAGGCAATTCTTTACGTGCCGAAGGTGCAGGTATGTTATCAGTTTCATTATTTCTTTCTATTCTCACAAAATACTTCAATATGAAATCCTTGACTGTTGTTTGTATTGCAGATAATGCTGAACTTATAAGACGATGTAATGCTCATAAACAGTACAAGGAACCTTACCCAAATGAAACGTTACGATCCGAATTTGACGTCACGGAGCAAATATTTAAAACTCAGGCTGAACATAATATCAAAGCAACATTCAAGTGGGTGAAAGGGCACCAAGACAAGAAGGTACAGAAACAAGACCTTCCTCTTGAAGCGCAGTTGAACATAGAAGCAGACGAATTGGCGGGAGCTTTCCAAGAAACATATGGCACATTCAGGCCACTAGTACACCTACTTCCAAGCTGTCCAGCAATGTTAGCTATCCGAGGTATTAGTATTACAAGTAACTACAAGAAACAACTAATTAGAGCATATGTGGAACCAGCATACATACAATACCTACAATATCGGTTCGAATGGTCAGATTCGACAATTCAAATGATAGCATGGAAGTGCCTCAGCTTAGCAATACAGCGGATACGACGGGATGTTTTAGTGACTAAGGTGTGCAATGAACTATTACCAACAGCAGCCACACTGTACAAAAGAAATTACCAAAACCACGACGAATGTATACTGTGTCATCAATGTGAAACAATCGAACATATGCTACGGTGCGACTCTCCTACTCGTATAAGGTGGAGGATCCAATTTATGTGTGCATTACGGAAGCGATTAGAACATCTCGAGACGGAATTTTCAATAGGAGAGACTCTATGCACAGCAATCTCCGAATGGTTAGAAACAGGAATAGTTGACGTCCATAATTACCCACCTCGATTTCATGCTGCATTAAACACACAAACCACAATCGGATGGCGACACTTCTTTTCGGGTCGATTATCACAAGAATGGCTTCATTTACAGAAACTAGCAAGACCAACAACAGAGGAACGACAAAACGACAGCTACATCTGGGGTGCGTCAATAGTAGAGGTCACCCTTTCGCAGTATATAAAATTGTGGGAATTACGCAATGAACAAGTACATGGCAAAACAGCAGAGCAACAGGAACGGACCAGAAAATCGAAGTTGGCAGTCGAAGTAAGAAAACTGGACACATGGAAAAACGATTCCAGACCGGATGATATGTGCCTCTTCCACGCTAACATAGAGGAATTCATAGACACATCGACAGCCACAACTCTCGCAACATATATCAGCAGTCACCGAAAGGCAATATCGCATAGCGTCAGGAAATGGGCAAAATCGTCTCACAGTTGGGCAACTTCTTTATTAGGGTGGATACAACAGAATAACGGTACAGAAGTAGTAGATCGGATACACAGTAGAAAACGAGCTCAACTCCTATCAGCTAATAGTAAGCAACAGCGGGTACAAATGCAATCAACAGGTAAACAAAGGTCAATAGTGGGGTTTTTATCCCTGCTTCAAAATTAAAAGTAGAAATAGGTGCTACCTCTAACAAGGTAGTAGTCGTGCCCCTTACGGGGTGCCGCAACTTCGTGTGAAAGGTACTGGT
>CALGTP010000044.1 GCA_937902105.1 uncultured Actinomycetes bacterium | reverse complement strand
ACCTATATCCTTGAGGGTTCCACAGAGCTCATCGTACCATAGCTTAGCTGCCTCTACACATCCATAGAGGGCCTTGTCGAGCCTCACGGTGATCGTCCCATCATCGTTAAGCATATCGTGATAAATACCATCTATGCTCGCAAGTATCGGCGCCAGGTTCTTATCGATCCTTACGTACACGTCGATTCCAGTTGGGAACATGCTTGCGTGCAGGAAGGCCCCGGTAATGTCAATTGTCATCACCTCCCTCCCCTGCTGTGCCGCTAGAGCAGCCACAGCGAACACCGACGCTGTGCTAGCTGTTGGAGACGACAGGTCGGTGTATATTGACTTGTCTTGTTGATCGCCACCCGCTACGAGCCTCGCCTTTAGCTTCTCGAAAGCTCCCGTACTTAAGAACTTCTCCTTAAGGAAAATCGAGGTCCTCAGTATACCTTTTCTCAGATGCTTTGGTATGTCGATCAGCTTGATGGGTGTCCACACCTTCATGTCGTGCATCTGAAGGAGCTCACCCTTAATTGATGCCTCAGCGATAGCACCATGTGTCTTGATCGCCTGCCGGACGGACATATTAAGCGCGAACTGGCGATCATGCCAGTGTCTTCGGCGGTAGAGAGCTTCGTAGAAGGTGTCTACGTGGTCTTGAGGTCGTGAGTGTGACAGTAGGAGGTGCATTAGGCTATCTACCTGAGCTGTTCGTCCACCTGGCCTAGGGATGTATTCAGACAACCCACCCCTCACTTGGACAGGTTCTGGTTCCTCATTAATTACTTCGCTGGCGAGCTCTGCCTGATT
The DNA here is from genome assembly GCA_937902105.1 of uncultured Actinomycetes bacterium. GTDB lineage: Bacteria > Actinomycetota > Acidimicrobiia > Acidimicrobiales > Ilumatobacteraceae > Casp-actino8. The sequence continues at coordinate 1,398 of CALGTP010000044.1, read as the reverse complement.
ATCACCCCTGTCATAGGCTGTGCTTGGAGTGGTGATGATCGGTGGCACCCAGTTGGTGGCCCCCCACCCCGTATTGGTTGACGATGATGACTGTTCATGTGTATAGTCTACTGGGTGCCGTATGGTATCTGTTGATACGGGCGGCGACTCTTCGCTACCGTGGTCTACTGGATGCCGCATGGGATCGGTTGATACGGGCGGCGACAGCACCAGTGGCATGTCCCCTGTATCGGACTGGTCTTGAGTGGCTCCGGTTTGCTCTAGATCCATAGCAGGTGATGGCGCCACTGGTGTGATCAGCTTGTCCTTCAAATCTTGAGCGGCCATGTTGTCCAGCAGATCCACTACGAGGTCGGGCATTGGTAAGGCTTCGAAGTTGTTCCTACGAACTACTTTGAGTGTCGAGAGAGATAGCATGCGCACGCCTCCTGTAAGGTTGTCGAGTCCTCCTAATGCTATGCACCCCTGGGTACGCGGCGCTGGGGTGTTGTCTGTGTTGGCTTCTGTCGCTTGTACGTATTGCCCAAACTTGACCCTGTAGTCTAGCCTGGCGTCGAGGCCGCGCCTGTGATAGACCGAGTACGCTCCTGTTTCTTTGTTCAGACAGCTGACGACAAACAGGATGAGTTGCACTATCATGAATAATGACAGGCGAAATGGCAGTGAGTTGGTCCCCGTTCTGAACCGCTCTTTAATGGTTCTGATTTTCCGCTCCACTCGCTCTGCGTGTTCACCTGCGGCCGTGGTGTCGATCTGGATGTATTCGTTATCGGTATTGCCTGGCTGTAACACTCGCTTGCACTTTGTCAAGTTTGTCCCCGGGTCACTCCTGATGAGTGAAATCGGCACCCCGTTGCGCTCGAGGTCGTTTACCATGGCATCGAGTATCGGCTGAATCGCAGCACTGGACTCCCCCTTGGAAAGGTGGGTCACGACGGTAAAGTCCATGGGGTGTACCACCCCTATTAAAAATACAACCTTTTGCACATACATTAGGTCTATCTCCAGGACTTGTGGATCGTGGCGCGTCCCTTTTGAGGTCAGCAGTGGGCGGTAGTCGGGTGTTGGTCCGTGCTGCTTCGTTGAGCACCCCTTGAGCTTCGCGATCAGCTTTCCATGGATGCTCACAGCCGTCTTTATGTCCTCGTTGTGTACCTTTATCCCACTGATGGTCGGGTTGATGCGCAGCTGTGTTACGACCGTGGGCCAGCCCATCCGCTCGTTATAGTCCCGAGCCAGGTCCACCCTTGCGAGGACAGCCTTGCTGTGGCCCATCCGGTTTCCTCGCACGCTGTCTACATATATTAGGTACTCCTCTGGTACTACTACGTTATGCATGGTACTGTGGGAATAGAGATCTAGGTACTCGCAAAAGAGACCTGGAAAACCAGATTCTCA
>CALGTP010000043.1 GCA_937902105.1 uncultured Actinomycetes bacterium | reverse complement strand
GCGGCTAACGTACCCCGGCACTGCGCCCCCCGGGCCGCACAGCGAGCACAGGCCGCAGCCCGGCTCTCGCGTTTAAGCGCCAAGTTACTGTGTACCCGTGGGACGGGTGGCCCGCGACCTCCGTCACCACACACCCCATCGGGCGGGCTCACCGGATCATGATCCAGAGCTAGAGATGAGGGGGGCTGATGCACGGGGCCCGTTTGGTGGGTTACCCTGTGTATTATATGTCACGTGCGCCCGCCGCACCGGACATCGGTACACAGCACCTCAAGATTCCAAACGTCGATTCCAGTGGACGCACAGGAAGAGACTCGTGGAGTAAGGAATCGAGAGAGCACAGGGATAGGGCATACGTGAGGACGCACGTTGTACCTTCAGCCCATAGCCTGCTGCACCGGGTATGTGCACAAGAGTGTGAGGGGTCACGACGTGCACTCCGATGAGGGCTCGAGGGTATCATCGTCTACGTCAGCAACAAGTTGTTCGTGTCTGATTTCAATGCGCTGCAGCTGGAACCCGCCCGTATACGGCAGATGAGCCTCTCCAACCCAACTGCCGACGGTCTGTCGACGCCAACGACATGGCATCCGCCATTACCGAATTATGCACCACCTCCGCTACCAGATTTTGCGTCAACCCCGACTACAACGGCATCAACTCCGGCGAGGACTCAGTACTTACTCGACGACCCCATCGACCCGTACCAGCAGTATCCGGTACGGCGACTCGTCAACGATCCTTCGTTTTCGACTCCTACCTCGACTCAGCCATCGACTCCATCGTATGTCCATTCGTCACCACCGTACCGGCAGGCATATACGATGTACCAGCCACATACGCCAGGATCGCAGCAGTTAAACTTCGGATCCCAGTCTCCATTCTTCAATCCGAATCTGCGCACGGTTATGAAGTCACCAACCGAGTACATCTTGGCTGGCGTCCCGGCTAACAGAGGGATAAACATGGCATCGTCCGCGTCTGCAATCACACTCAGCTGTGACGAATTCGGTCAGCAGTATCGGAGCTTACAGGAAGCGGCAGCCGCTCGGCGAAGCAACCTGGAAAGCATCTTCTCGGCGTACGGCATGGTCTACCCGTTCTTACCAGTCGATCGAGAACTGACAGAGTTACCGATGACCTTCACCAACCCCTTCTTCTCAGTCAACGAGAAACTCTATCATCAAGTTGAGCGCATCTCGAAGTACTTTCGAAACTGCGCACAACAGCGCGACGGCGCATTTCGGCTCGATCACCTTGGTGAGCTAGCCTACCAGGATGGTCGGAGTGAGTTGTATCATCAACATGCGTCAACTCTGCTGGAGGCACTTCGAGCAGTAGATCTACTCAAGGTAGTCACGGCCAATGCCGCGGGCAACTTTGTGCTGACGATTGATGAAGCATCAACCTCGCTACCCCGGCAGACACTGGATGAAATCATGGACAACATGATGCAGAACTCGTACGTCATGATCGGCTCAGTCACACCGATGAGCATCGTGTCGTGGGAGTATATCAAGTGCACGCCGCGCAATGTGGTGACTACCATGACAGCGATGCAACTTGTCAAGATGACCAGCGCCTTACTGGATTCCCTCTCCAGATTTCTCCATCGTGATACACTCAGAGCCATCACCGGAGACATCACAAGTGGACTGCATCGACGTATTGATCCTACGCTAATGGAGATTCTACGTCAGCTGCTTCTGTACGAAGAGACTGAATGGAAGCATGCGCTGCGCCGGCAGTACTTGAAGCGGTCCATGTTCCAACCCCTACACACCACATCAACTCAGCAAGCTGAGAAGATATGGCAGGACAGGAAGGAACAGCACAGAATCGTGTTCCAGACCACAGCTTTTCCTTTTATGATCGAGGAACTTCACGAGCTAGTCAGATGTCTGCCTCAATCTCTCCGGCAGCACGCGGCCAAACTGCAAGAGTACTACGCTCTGCACGGTCTCCCGTCCGATATCAGTGATGTGTTTCAACGTCTACGGTCACTTAGCGACAGCTTGGCCATCAATCCACTTGGACGGCCCGGCGGTAACGGAGGTAACCAGTCGAACTCATACTCAGTGTCATTTGCTGGTGAGCATAGAGACCACGGTCGACATCGGCCCAACCGTCAGGCAGATCGAGAGCGTGATGTGAATCGACAACAGCCTCGAAATCACCGAACTGGCTATGACAATGGTCGTCCCGGCGACAGTCATCGACGACAGGATAGTGACCGATCTGAACGCTATCGTGACCGCAGTCGGTACGACAAGCCTGCACGAGAACGTGATCGCTATCGAAGCCGATCCCGCAGCCGTTCAGTGGACTCGCATGGGTCACAGCGTTCGGATTTAAGCCGCGACTATGCACACAGCCGCTCTCGCAGTCCTGGCGACCGTAGCAGCTGGAACGATGCACAG
>CALGTP010000042.1 GCA_937902105.1 uncultured Actinomycetes bacterium | reverse complement strand
CACATGATGCATCACCATCGGTAAGGCTAGTGGGGCGTGACCACAGAAGGAATAATGCCCGCAGAATCCGTGATTTCCTCGTCGGGCTGTTTGCTACAGCAGTGCAGAACTTGGAGTCCAGAGCCGGTCAATTGGAAGCACATGAATGCGATCATCTTGTGTGTACGAGCGTTCCCCGGTATTCAGAACAATTCCTCCAACGAATTTGTCTCCTAAGGCTGCACGTAATTTTCGTAAGCCACCGAGATCATTGCCAGATATTCTGCTACCTGATTTCACCTCGAACGCGACGACGCATCCGTCGTCGCGTTCGAGAATCAGGTCGACCTCATCACCGTCGTGCGTCCGCCAATGGCCGTAGCCGGCGACATTGTCTGACCACGACACTTGCTTCAGAATTTCACCTACAACAAATGTCTCAAGTAGATGTCCGAACTCGGTGAGCGCCGCTGCTTGAAGCGTCGATAATCGTGCTGCGCTCAATCGTAAAAGTCGAGCGGCAACTCCAGAATCGACGATGTGAATTTTTGGTGCTGATCCGGCTCGAGATCGCAAGGTGGTTCCCCACGCTGGAAGTCGCTGAATGAGAAAAACTGCTTCCAGAAGTTTGGTGTAGTTGTCAGCCGTTTTTTGCTCGAGGTCCACGCCTCTTGCTGCGTTACTTACATTGAGTAGTTGTCCGGTTTGTCCGGCAAGACGCGACAGCAGCAGTGGAAGTTTTGCTCGTTGTCGCACTTGTGACAACTCAAGTAAATCACGCTCGATGGTTTGTCCAACGTAATCATCAAACCATCGATTGCGTGAAGCCCCAACAGGTCTTTGCAGCGCCATTGGAAATCCGCCAGCAACAATACGATCAATGTATTCTTCGCGCGTCGTTGACGATGGTGCAGATACCACCAGTGCACCAGGGTTGACGAGACAACACTCAACAAAGTCTTCTTCAACACCTTCAATCTCTCCCTGTGAGAGTGGGCGAACATTAAGCATGTGGAGGCGCCCCGTGAGTGCCTGTGCGGCCAGTGGCAACGCTTCATGTCGAGTTGATCCGGTGATGATAAAACGCCCAGGTCGTTGCTCTTTGTTCAACTCAGCTTTTATGGCATCAAGAATGATTGGGACGTGTTGGTATTCATCGATACAGACCGGCGACACGCCACGCACGAAAATTCCTGGGTCTGCCGCAACCGCATCACGCATCACCGGGTCATCAAGGTCTATAACGTCAACCCCCGCCTCTGTTGCAATCTGACGCAACAATGTTGACTTGCCCACCGAACGCGGCCCCTGAAGACCTACGACAATCTCTACCTCAAGACGCGCACGAATAATCTCGACCAGTCGGCGCTTGACCTTGATGCTGGACAATTCAGACATAACCCAACTCTAACCCTCAATTTCTAGTTACGAGTCAATTTTATTTCTAAATTCGAGGATTAGATCGTTCTAGCTTCGAGGCCCCGGAGGAGGCGTTCCGAAAAACAGCGTTTCGCGTTCCAAACATTTACTGAAACCTCAACCACTACCCCATCAATACTGCGGTTTGGAATTACGCACCAGCCTCACGAAGGCGGGGGATGGTGCGAAATTCGCTGCGAAATTCGCCGACACACCTTGCGTCACCATCAGTAAGGCTAGTGGGGCGTGACCGCAGAAGGAAGTTTTGACTTCGCAGCCTGCCCTTGAGGGTTAGAATGGAAATGTGATGAATAAGGCGATCCAAATTTCGGGATCTCACATTGAGGCTGCTCAGCAAGACAGGGCATTCTGGTCAACCCAGACCGTTCAGGCTCGTCTTCAACATGTCCTAGAACTTCGCAGGATGAATTATGGAAAAGATCGAGTTTCCTCAAGACTTCTCCGAGTTCTTGAAATTACTCAACGCACACCACGTTGAGTATCTCCTCATTGGGGGGTTCGCTGTTGCGATTCACGGATATCCCCGTGCCACCGCTGATATGGACGTTTGGGTCGCGCGAAATCGCGTTAACGCCAATCGGCTTGTCTCTTGCCTCCAGGAATTTGGGTTTGATACGCCTGATTTAGTTCCCGAATTGTTTGAAGATCCCGATCGGATCATTCGTATGGGGGAAGCTCCATTACGCATTGAAATTCTCATGAACATTGATGGCGTGACCTTCGAGGACTGTTACTCACGGGCCATAGAGGAAATTGTTGATGGATCTCCAGTTCCCGTTATCTCGTTGAATGATCTCAAAGTGAATAAGCGAGCTAGCGGACGTTCGAAAGACCAGGATGATCTCGAGAATCTTCCCTGACCAACAAATTGCATTCCAAGATTCAGCGTTTCGCGTTCCAAATCTGTATTGAAACCTCAACCACTACCCCATCAATATTGGGGTTTGGAATTACGCACCAGCCTCACGAAGGCGGGGATGGTGCGAAATGTGGTGCGAAATTCGCCGACACACCTTGCGTCATCTATATAGAGGTTACTCAACCTTGGGCAAGTCGGCGACGTCTGCAAGGTCACGCGGCCTGCCAGTCGCCATCTTGTTGGTTCGAAGATCGTCAATAGAAATGAACGGCACATCAACGTTTCCGATTGTCACGTAGACACGATTCTTATATGCGTCAGAGAATTGAAGTCCTGATGCGTAGGTCAAAATATCAATGCGTTGAGGTTCTCGACCGAGTTGCACCATGACATCTGGCTCTTGAAAATCTGCAGCGGTCAGACCCAAATCTCCGAAACCAAACTCCTCAATAGCGACAAGAATTCGCTGCGCATTTTCTGGTCCAATCCAGACCCAAACATCAAGATCCTTTGTGTATCGCGGGTGACCATGTGCCGCTAGGGCGTATCCACCAACAATGAGGAACTCGACCTCATGAGCGACGAATAATTTGACAAACTCTTGAAAGTCTTGGTTCAGATTCATGTGTCCATCCGTGATACTCGGCTCGCAACTCTTCAACCATCGCAAGCCGTTCAGTGACAGGACGGGTTACCCAATAGGTCCAGGCGGCATCGTCGTCGCCTTTACGCTTTCGAGTTACGACCTTCTGAATGGAATGCATCGGTTCAATTCTACCCAAAAAGATCAGGCACCGCATTGGAAAATGAAGGCGGGTACCGTGCAAAATGTGGTGCGAAATTCGCCGACACACCTTGCGTCATCTATATAGAGGTTACTGGAGTGTGCTCAGAGTAGAAAGACTGCACCAAACTCGAGTATGTTCCCGGAACTACTGATTTTTAGCAAGGTTTTTTCGCCACGAAGAGAAACTCTTCACCGATCCTGCATGGGGCATTCTCAACCATGGGAACGGATAGACCTCCGCCAGGTCTTTAAATTTCTTAAATGAAGGAACTGGTGCGAACGTCACGGCCACTGCGTGCTCTGTTGCAAATTGATACGGATCGCCAAGATAAACACGAAGGTCTCTCCGTGTCGACAGATCCTGAAGTGTCTGAAGATAGAACGCGATGCGATGTGAACTCAGTTGAAGTTTTCGTAACGCTGGCTGATTAAAGACAAATACAACGGGGAGTTCGCGATGAGCAACCATCGCCGGGTCTGCATCCCCTAGTGAGTCAATCGTCAGAAACACATACTCTGCATTCTTATTCAACACCGGCGTGACCGGGCCTCGAGTTGCAGCAAGATCAAGGTCCACGTCAAGTCGATCATTGTTTGCGCTGTGAGCAAGTGTGGTCTCTTCAGGAAACTCGGCTACTGGACAATTTCCAACAAGTGAACATTTTGCACATAGCCCCGGAGCGCGTTTGTCAACTTGCCACTTTGAAAATCCGTAAGGTTTGCCGGTTCCGGCACCAACTGTCCATTGCCAACCCAGAAGGTTTGCAGCTCGCGACCCATCAAGAAGTTGTTGGTACATTCGTTCTTGCCCAAAAAGCCAACCCTTCTCGTCACGCACCGTCCATTGAGAGGCCAACCACATTCGGGTTTGATTTACCAGCCAGCCATCTGTTTCTAATTCAGAGACAACTTCATCAATACAACGCATTTCGCGATTCCAGCCATCGCCATCTTGGTCTTTGTTGGCTTCAAAGCGAAGATTCTCAAATAACTGCACGCCCATTCGGGCATATAAATGCCTCGCATATTCTTGCCACAAAAGTTCGTCCTGAAACTTTTCACGATCTTTGTGCGGCGCCTTGCGAACGGCTTGAAAGACTTCACTCAGAGTCAAAATGTTGTGGCGAATATAAGGCGACAATACTGAGGCGCCACGACTTGATTTTGGGAGGACTTGGCTACGCATGGTGGCGTACCCGGCGATGTCCAAATTTGTTAGAGCTTGATTAGCAGCCGTTTGACCACCAGTTACCGAACTCATCCCCAATCTTCCTGAGTACAGGCCTTGAAAATCACGTTCGATAATCGTTGTGACATCTTCTAACTTCTGTAGCGATATCTGCAACATCTATTGAAATCTAACAGAACTGCTTTTGAGACTGTCAGGAAATGATTTCTCCCTCTTCAGGTCACACCTCCCTCCATCACCGGAAAGAGGTGTACCCTCAACATATGGAAAAAGCAAAACGTTTTGTGGCTCCGGTTATTGTTCTGGCAGTCACCGCCACGGTCTTCGCCTTGAGTCTTGCTCGCAT
>CALGTP010000041.1 GCA_937902105.1 uncultured Actinomycetes bacterium | reverse complement strand
TCCCAGGCTAGTGCTTTAGCAGCTAAAGTGGAGCAAGCGGTAGCAGTTTCCTCCGGTCAAGAACTGTTGAGATGTACTCCCGCGGCTGACAGCGTGTCACACAGCTCAGATCCTTTACCACGTTTTGGTTCAGAGTTGCCGCCAGATAGTCTCAACTTGTCTAGTGATACCCGTCAGCTAATTGCAGATTTAAGATCTAAAGGTGCATGTAGGAAAACAGACCAAACAAATGAACCAAACTCAGTTGTTTCAACCGACTCAGCTGACTGCGAGGTGCTAACTAACAGCACTCCTGAGCAAAACACAAGGCGTCGTTCAGCTTTAGTGTCACACACACCTGTCAAGGGGGATGAGTCTGTTCAGAACTCCATAAACGATGTGTACACTGAAGCCATGAAACACCTAGATGTTGCAAACAGTGAAGCTTTAAACAGTGCTCTAACTAGTAATTACATCAGGGCAGTAGGAGCCATAGCAAACAAGGCGAAGGAGGTTAAATCGTCCGCTCCCGAGAGCAAACGCCGCTTGCTTGAGTTCTGCTGCCACCCTGAAAGTAACCTAGGAGCTGTTGCTGACTCATATGATTTGTGCTTCACTAGGCTAAGCCGTGATTTTGCTGACCTCCATGATCCAATTGTTATAATGCAAATTGTAGACCTTGTTGACAATTCGCCTCCTATGAATCTATGGGGGAGCTTGCCATGCACAGTGTGGTCATCTTGGCAGCACATGTCAGTGAGCAAGTGTGGCGAAGCTTATGCTAAGAAGTTACAGCGACGTAGGGTTAAGTCCATGCAGCTGTTCCGTAATTTCACACTTATAGCTGAGCATGTTGTCAACCAAGGGGGATCTGTGAGTTTCGAGTGGCCTCGCAATAGTTATGGTTGGGCACAGCCCGAGGTGTTGGAATTCATTCATAAGTTTGACTTGTATGAAGCCTGCTTCGATGGTTGTGGTTTTGACTTTGAAGTTAAGGGTAAGAAAGTATTGAAACCATGGAAGGTCGTGACCAGTGATGGGCGTCTAGCAAAGAGTTTGTCTCTGCATAGATGTACACACCCTAGTGGACACAAACATGACCATATCCAAGGGGGCATCACAGAGGCATCGGGCTATTACAACCAAGCCATGTGTGAGTGCATCATCAATAGTTTATATCCTTCCACTGTCACTAAGCATGTCCCTGCCATGATTTGTAAACTTAGGAAAAACCACGTTCCCCCAAAACATAGGGAAAAAGACGCAGAAAGCCTCCTTGAGGCATCCTGGTTCCAATGTCTGGATGACGTTGGAATAGTTGTAGAGTCGGACCCATGTGCTGCTCATTTTGGAGCGCCTTGGTCAGACGGTGCACTTGTTCCTGCGGCTGTCACCAAGTTGCTGTCCCGTAAAGAGATGCTTCTTGATGCAGACGCTATCGCTGCCGTCCAAGCCGAAGGGCGCGGGCTTGTGAGCAAAGGAACATGGGATCTCAAAACTGTGCAGGAGCTTGAAGCTCTGAAGCAGAAGGCCCGAAGTGGTGAAAAGATCCACATCGGCCAAGTAATGACGATTTGCAGCATTAAATATGCTGAGCTTGCCAAACATCTTCAAGTGCTCAAGGGTCGCTGCGTGTGTCGCGGCGACTGCGCTAAAGATGAGTGGGGGCATGCTGCAGTTCATCAAGAGCTGTCAGCGTCACCTACGAGCGTGCAGTCGGCGAATGCAAATATCGCCTACGGGCAAATCCCAGGCCATCCCACAAGCGCGGCTGATGCGGTGAAGGCATATGTCCAATCACTGCTAAAGAGCAAGCACCCTACATGGGTCCAACTCCCGCGGGAACTCTGGCCTCCGGAGTGGCAAGGGAAGTACTCCCGCCCCGTAGTGTTACTCGTCAAGAGTCTCTACGGGCATCCCGAAGCGGGTGCCCACTGGGAAGCGCATCTCGAGAAGGTCATTCTCGAAGAGTTGCGTGGTGAACCCGTTGACGGCCACCCTAGCAGTTTCTGCATTCCAGATATGCAATTATTGTTGACTGTTTACGTCGATGATCTTTTGCTCAGCGGACCGACTGAACGTCATGCAGCTTTCTGGAAGAAGCTGTCAGCCAAGATTGAACTGGAAGAGGTAGAAGATCTTGACAGATTTCTTGGCAGGTATCACGACAAGATCGACACCGCTGAGGGACCAGCTTTGGCCTTCAACATGTCGGACTATGCTCGTCAGGCTTGTGAGTTGTACACTTCCTTGCCGAATGCCTTACCGCTTAAGAAGGCCCCAACGCCGTTCTGTGCAGAAGGTACCATCGTGGCCGCGGACGACGATGTTCGTGGCGAGCTGGCAGAAAACGCATGCAGCGTCTTGATGAAATGCCTTTGGCTTGCGCGACTGGCACGGCCAGATCTGCTCAAGCCTATAGGTGACTTGTCGACTCAGGTCCAAAACTGGACCAAGAATTGCGATCGCCAACTGTTCCGGATGATGTGCTACATTCACACAACCGCCGATTATCGTCTGGTAGGAAGAGTTGGAGACCCAAAGGAGAAGCTGAAGCTTCGGCTTTATGCCGATGCTGACTTTGCCGGCTGTAGGCTTACAGCAAGATCTACGTCTGGTGGCTTCCTGGTGCTCGTTGGCCCCAACACCTTTTTCCCTCTCACATGGTTGTCCAAGCGACAGACATCAGTAAGCAGGTCCACTACCGAGTCCGAAGTCGTAGCGCTTGCTAACTGCTTCTACGGTGAGGCCTTGCCGATGCTCTCCATGTTTGACGTGATTCTGGGAAGGACTTGTGAGCTTGAGGTCTTTGAAGACAACGAAGCGACGATCAAGATCGTTCGCAAGGGATATAGTGCGAAGCTCCGACACGTCTCGAGGACACATCGTGTGAATCTCGCTGGCCTGTCCGAGGAGCTGAACAAGGAGTCGGTGAACCTGCAGTATGTCAACACTACTGAACAGGCCGCAGACATCTTCACGAAAGCTCTCGAACCCCACAAGTGGGATGCGGCCCTTCGCATGATAAGCATTGTTAAGGAGGTTCCGTGTTCTACGAAGTCTAAGACTAGTGGGGCTAGCAAGGCAGGAGCGCCGGTGTGACTGTGCTGCTTTCGAGCGCCAGTTACCCGTGCTGCTCTAGGAGCGCCGATATGATCGTGCTGCTCTGCCCCAAGATGGATTTTGATTTGATCATCCGTTTTTCAGGTGACCTAAGTGTCACGAGAAGGGGGAGTTGATGTACATGGGAAGAAACCCCTATGTTCCATCGGTTAGACTCATGAACCCTTAGTCAGTTTAATGCAGTTATCATGTACCACAAAGTGTACATGATTGGATCCACACGCTTAGTGATATCACGTCTCACACGCAAGTTGTCAATTGACACGCAAGTTGTTAATTGAAAGGCTTAGTCAATTGGCCAATGCAGTTTACCACAGCATACAATTCATGACTGTGTTCAACCGACGCCATTTGGCTCAAGTGCCAATCATTGCAAAAGGTTAAAACAAAGAAGACATACCTTTGCATGTGACATCGAGCAAGCACCAAGCTGATTATATCTTTGCGCATGCGTATGTCCACCTTTCAGGTATGTCCTTGTGATTTCATATGTAAAATATTGATATCCATACCCCCTACCCGATGAATTCATATGGAAAACTGCTTCCCATGCCCCCAAACCCCA
>CALGTP010000040.1 GCA_937902105.1 uncultured Actinomycetes bacterium | reverse complement strand
GCAGCCGTCATCAGGCGCGCTTTAGATCGGTGACTACTCCACCAGCAACGCGCACAATGTCTGCCGGCGATGCACCGAAGTTGTCGTTCCATGTTCCCGCCGCAGCCCACACCTCGTCGTATTGCAACAAGTCCGGGTCAACGAACACACGCAACTGTGTGCTGTGACCAAAGGGAGGCACGCCACCAATCGGAAATCCTGTGGCTTGGCGCACAACATCAGCATCGACCCGGGTGCACTTCAATCCCCCAGCAGCCAAGGCCAATTTCTTTTCGTCAAGTTGGTTCGCCCCGCTGACATATGCCAGGACCACCTCGCCATCAACGGCGAAAATTAGACTCTTCACAATCTGACCGAGTTCGACCCCTATTGCAGCCGCCGCGTCAGCCGCAGTCTTGGTGCCATCAGGAAAACGCCGTGGAACAATCTCAAGCCCCAGGGCACGAGCAGCCTCAACCACGCGAACGACGTTGGGATGCATTACTTCACTCATAAATCAAAGAGTACCCGATGCCAATAACTGATCAATTGCCTCAGCCAAACCGCGATCACGCTCAGTCACCATGCCTTTATCGTGGCTGATCAAAGTGATATGTACCGTGTTGTAACTATTGCTCCAGTCCGGATGGTGATCCATTGTTTCTGCCAAGACCGCCACCTGATTCATGAAAGTCCAGGCCTCGACAAAATCGGCGAATTCAAAATCACGATGCAAACCTTGATCATCTTCATGCCAGGCGCTGAGATTCATGGAAATAAATTCAATCCCATCGGATCGCTCGTCGACGCATCTTCAACAGTTTCTTCGGGGGTGAAAGCAGCGTAGCCATCTCGCTCAAGAACATCTGCTAGTTCAGGGCCGCCAGTTTCAACAATGCGTCCCTTCACCAAAATATGAATCTTGCTCGGGCGAAGTTCAGCCAAAACCCGACTGTAGTGAGTGATCACTAGAGCACCAAGCCCATCCTGTTCGGTGGCATCCATGACCCGGCGAGCACAATCACGCAATGCGTCAACGTCAAGACCCGAGTCAAGTTCGTCGAGAATGACAAACAGCGGCTTCAAGATTGACAGCTGCAAAGTTTCATTGCGCTTCTTTTCACCGCCCGACAAGTCGACGTTGAGCGGACGATCTAAGAATTTCTCGTCAAAGTGAATACGACCAGCTTCAGTCTTGAGCAAAGTATCAAGGCGAGCGATGTCTCCGTCGCGACCACGGCCTTTCAAAGCCTCTGACAAAACATCGTTCAACATCACGCCAGGAACTTCAGTCGGGTACTGCAGCACCAAGTGCAATCCAGCAACTGCACGTTGCCATGTCGGTAATCCCAACATTTCAACACCATCAAGGAGTACTGATCCAGAACTAATGCTGTAGCCCTTGCGCCCCAACACGACTGCCGACAAAGTGCTCTTGCCAGCACCATTCGGGCCCATCACTGCGTGCACTTCGCCTGATGAAATTTTTAGGTTGACACCATGGAGAATCTTTTTGTTACCCACTGATGCGTGAAGATCACGTATTTCAAGTGTGCTCATGACGCTGATCCTTTTGCTGAAACATGTACGTCGCCATTGATAACGCTGGCTGAAAAAACGGGTACGGGCTGTGTAGCAGGGAACGTGTTTGGCAGTCCCGTTGTCAAACTAAATGCGCTTCCGTGCTTAGGGCATTCGAGTTGCTTCTCGGCGCACCACACTTCACCACCATCACTGAGAGAAACGTTGGCATGGCTGCACACATCTCCGATGGCGTACACATCATCGCCAATTCGCACCAAGGCAACGGCAACGCCATCTACGGAGACTTTCTTGGCAGTACCTGATTCAATTTCATCAAGGCGACAGACGATACTCACGCGCCGACTCCAATCGAGAGTTTATTGGCAACCTGTTGGCGCAACGATGTGGCCAAATTACCCACTGGCAGTTGAGCAAGTACTTCATCAAAGAAACCAAGCACTACAAGCCGTTGCGCAACATCGGGGTTGACACCGCGACTCTCGAGATAGAACAACTGATCTTCGTCAATCGGGCCAACTGTTGAAGCATGACTGCACTTCACATCATTGGTTTCGATTTCAAGGTTGGGAACGCTTTCGGCCCAAGCACCATGTGACAAAGTCAGGTTACGGTTGGTCTGATAGGCGACAGAACCTTTGGCATTGTTGTGAATCTTGATGAGGCCGGTGTACACACTTTTCGCAGTGTCCTGCACCGCACCCTTGAACAACAGATCGCTCGTTGTGCGTGGCGCGGCATGCTCTTGCAAAGTACGAAAATCGTGCATTTGAGTTCCACCCGCAAAGTACAAGGCAACCTGACGAGTATTACTACCTTGGCCGAGCAAACGAGCCGCAGTACTCACTCGCGCGTAATCGCCACCCAGGGCAACAGTGGCCAGCAAAGTGTCGGAATCGCGATGACCTTGACTGTGATGCTCACCAATCTGCCATGCCTTGTCACCAAGTTCATTGATCGCCAAATATCGCACCCGAGCAGATTGCGCTGCACGAGCATCAAGGACCGGAACTACAAGCGAACGGACACCGTCATTAGAGATGAAACGCTCGACAACAGTGACTTCGCTATTTTCGGCTGCGTCGATAACGAGACGAGGAAAATAAATATTACCCTCACCATTCAAAGTATGAGTGACAATGATCGGTTCGCTCGCCACGACACCACGCGCCACTGAGATCACGATCACATCCATGTGTGCCAAGTTCAAACTATTGAACAGGTCACTACTTGTTGTCTCACTAAAGAGGTCGGCGAAAGCGGGATCAAGAGCAACTGCTGAGGCCGATACCTGAGTAACGGTCACTGCGTCGGAAAGCCCAGTGATGCTCGTCGGCGTTTCGGCCACGGTAAAGGTTGCAAGATCTAGTTCACCGATACGGCTATAACGCCAAATCTCTTCGTCAGTAGTGGGGAATGACGCTTCAGTAGCCCGCTGGTGAGCGGATTGGCGAACCTGAGACCAGGTGGCACCAAGACTGAGCGCCGCATCGGGGGTAAGAACGGGCACGGGTAAATATTACTACCGCCGTAGGAGAAATTCACCCTACAAGTTCAGTCCTTTGGACGACGTCGAAAGAATCGCTTGATTCCCTTGCCCCGTGCTTGTTCGGCTCGGACCTCAGCGAGCACCTCGGCTCCAATGGCGTTGAGTATCTCTTCGGCCTCGTCTAGGACCGCTGCTGCAGACCCATCATCAAGCCCTGGCGGCTCAGGGGTGTTACGGGGTGGTACGAGAGATCCGTAGACCCAGCCGGCATCTGGACGACGAGCGTAAGCACCGCAATTTTCGGGACAACGCCAAGGAGCCTCAGGGGCTAAATCAAGATTGCACTTGCGTACCGTGTCGCCGTTGGCATACGTACGGCTTTCAAAGTTTTTGCATTCCTGACGCATCGGCATGTAACCAATCTAGCCGTTGTGGTTCTGGTGCTGGATAGTGCCATATATGGCACTATCCAGCACCAGAACCACAACGGGGTCAGCCGACTGAACCTTCCATCTGGAGTTCAATCAAACGACTCCACTCAACGGCATATTCCATCGGCAAGGTACGTGTCACGGGCTCAATGAAACCGTTGACAATCATGCCCATGGCCTGCTCTTGTGAAAGACCACGACTCTGCAAATAGAACAGTTGCTCATCGGCGATCTTGGACACGGTTGCTTCGTGGCCGATCTGGGCATCTTTCTCGCCGACTTCCATATATGGGAAAGTGCGACTTTCGCTTTGATCGTCAAGAATCAAGGCATCACACTGGACGTGGCTCTTGCAGCCGTAAGCACCTTCATCAACGCGCACGAGTCCACGGTATGCCGTGATTCCACCGTCTTTACTAATCGACTTGGAGACAATTTTTGATGTGGTTTCAGGAGCTGCATGAACCATCTTGGCCCCAGCGTCTTGATGCTGACCTGCGCCCGCATAAGCAACGCTCAGCACTTCGCCTGTTGCCTTGGGTCCAACCAAGTACACACTTGGGTACTTCATGGTGAGCTTTGAACCGATGTTGCCGTCAATCCATTCCATGTGACCTTCTGCTTCAACACGAGCACGCTTAGTCACCAAGTTGTAGACATTGGGAGACCAGTTCTGAATCGTCGTGTACGTCACATGAGCGCTGGGCTTAACGATGATTTCAACAACGGCCGAGTGCAGCGAATCGCTGGTGTACACCGGCGCCGAGCAACCTTCAATGTAATGAACCTTTGAGCCCTCATCGGCAATGATGAGCGTGCGTTCAAACTGTCCAGCATTTTCAGCGTTAATACGGAAGTATGCCTGCAGCGGCATATCGCATTCAACGCCTGGTGGAACATAGATGAACGATCCACCCGACCACACGGCGCTGTTCAAAGCAGAAAACTTATTGTCTCCTGGAGGAATCACGGTGCCGAAGTATTGCTTGATGAGTTCGGGATACTCGCGCAACGCAGTGTCCATGTCGCAAAACAAAATGCCCAATGCTTCAAGATCTTCGCGGTTGCGGTGGAAGACAACTTCTGATTCGTATTGCGCAGTGACACCAGCCAAGTACTTACGCTCGGCTTCTGGAATGCCCAACTTCTCGTAGGTTGCTTTCATCTGCTCGGGAAGATCGTCCCACTCATCAACTTGCGCGGTCGCAGGACGGAGATAATAAAAGATGTCTTGAAAATCGATGTCTGGCATGTTCTTAGAAAACCATGGCGACATTGGCTTCTTCTCGAACAAGCGCAGGCTCCGCTCACGGAAATCAGTCATCCACTTGGGCTCGCCCTTCCACCATGAGATCTGATCGACGACTGGCTTACTCAAACCTTTTTCGGGTTTGAACGCGTATTCCACGTCATCGCTCCAACCGAGGGAGTATTTGCTGAGGTCGAGATCAAATGAGGTCATCTTGCGGGCTCCAAACGCTGGGAGGGCCTGTCAAACAACAAACCCAACTAACTGAATTAACACTACGGCCATAGTAACAATTAATGCAAGGTTTGGACTGTCGGGCGGATAAAAGAATGACCCCAAAAGTCACACCTTTTAGAGGCTGAGTGACAACTCGCCAACGCTTTGAGCAGGCATTTCAATAAAAATACATTCACCTGGGCAGGCCTCAGCGGCGTGCACGACTGCCTGGTAACTCTTCAACGGGACCCAGGCCAGGCTCCCTGACCCCCCTGGATCATTGAGCGGCAAGCCCAATTCAGCGACATAGGCGATCCCATCTTCAAGTTGCACAAAGACATCGGGACAATGGTCAAGGCAGAGACCGTCACCAGTACACAAATCTTGGTCGATCCATACCCTCATTGAGTGTCAGGATAACGGCGACACGCTCGAAGGGTCTGATCGGGCGTACCCTCACACCGTGCCTTCTGACTCCCGTGGCCCCGTCGCCAAACAAGTACCCCACATCCTCCCCCGCCTCACCGGACCGACAAACGATCCGTATTACTGGATGAGTAATCGCGACGACCCAGAGACGATTGCCTACCTCACGCAAGAGAACGAACACTGCGAAGCGTGGTTCGCCCCACACACAGAATTAGTTGAAGTTCTTTTCAACGAAATTAAATCACGAGTTCAAGAAACCGATGCAAGCGTGCCGACTCTCAAAGATGGTTGGTGGTACACCACGCGCACCGAAGAAGGTTCACAGTACGCCATTCATTGTCGGGGTCTCTCACGTGATGCGGCAACTGCAAACATCATTCTCGATGAGAATGCTCTAGCCCACGGACATGAATACTTTTCATTAGGTTCCTTTGACATCAGCCCTGACGCACATCTGCTGGCTTGGGCTGCCGATACCGACGGTAGTGAGCACTTCACCATGCGCATTCGTGATCTACGCACTGGCATTGATCTTGATGATGAAATCACCGATACATCGTGGGCCGGCACTGCGTGGAGTACCGACTCGGCCTATCTCTTCTATGTCACCTACGACGAACAAGAACGCCCAAGTAGCGTTTGGCGCCACAAAGTAGGCACATCCGCATCAGACGACGTGCGGATCTTTGAAGAAACAGATGAGCGTTTCTATGTCGGAGTTGATCTGACGCGTAGTGGTGCATGGATCGTGATTGACGCTGACAGCAAAACATCAAGTGAATGCCGTTTGATATCTGCAAGTGATTGTCTTCATGAACCAGTGGTTGTTCGCCCGCGCAGCGAAAATCTCGAATACCACCTTGATCATTGGGGTGATTGCTTTGTTGTATTGACCAATGACAAAGCCGTTGACTTTCGCATCATGCAAGCCCCAGAAAATGATCCTGGTACCTGGACAGAACTGATCGCCCATGTTGTGGGCAACCGCATCACTCGCGTTGAGTGCTTCGCCACCCACCTAGTGATTCATGAATGGGTCAATGCTCAGCCACAACTAAAGATTGTGTTGCGCGACTATTCATCAATGCCCATTGATCTAGGACAGATGCCGCACGACGTGGACCTTGATAGCAATCCAGAGTGGAACACACAGTGGCTACGTTTTTCAACTGAAAGCATGGTCAGTCCGGCAACGGTCTGGGAGCAAAACATTGCTACCGGTGAACGCAATATGCTGAAGCGTTCACCCACACCCAATATTGATCTCGGTGATTACGAGACCCAGCGCTATTGGGCCACTTCGCTTGACGGAACGAAAGTTCCTTACGACATCGTGCGTCTCAAAAATGCTCAACCGAACGGCACTGCGCCTGCCATGGTCTATGCCTACGGAAGTTACGAGATCTCCATACCACCATGGTTTAGTGTCGCCCGATTGTCGCTCGTAGATCGCGGCTGGACATGGGTCTTAGCCCATCCTCGCGGTGGTGGTGAGATGGGTCGGAACTGGTATCTCGATGGTCGCCTTGAGAACAAACGCAATACATTCGATGATGTCAACGCAATCGCTGACGCTGTCATCGACGCCGGTTGGGCTGCAGCAGGACATATCGGTGTGCGCGGTGGTAGCGCTGGCGGTTTGATGGTCGGAGCATGTATCAACTTTCGCCCAGAGCTTTGGAATGCAGTTGTCGCCGAAGTTCCTTTCGTGGATGTGGTGACGACAATGAGTGATCCATCCATACCTTTGACCGTCACCGAATGGGAAGAGTGGGGCGACCCACGGATTGAGCCATATGCGACATGCATGTTGCAGTATTCGCCATACGACAATGTGACTGCCCGCGCCTACCCGGCCATATTCGCCACTGGTGGACTCAATGATCCGCGTGTTGCGTACCATGAGCCAGCTAAGTGGGTAGCCAAGATCCGTTCGTTGCGAACGAATGATGCCCCTCTGCTCCTTCGCACCGAAATGGGAGCTGGACATGGTGGCCCAAGTGGACGTTACGAACGCTGGCGAGAAGAAGCGCGTGTCAGCGCTTTCTTGTTATCGACTCTCACCTAAAAAGATGCGCTAGAGGACAACTGTCAATAGCGCCAAGGCCATCAAAATAACATTGCGCACAACATGTTCAGG
>CALGTP010000039.1 GCA_937902105.1 uncultured Actinomycetes bacterium | reverse complement strand
TCATCGTGCCGATGAATTCACCAGGTATTGAAGTACGTCCGATTACGGACATGACCACCAATCGTCATTTTTGTGAAGTCTTTTTTACTGATGTTCGCGTTCCCGCAATCAATCTCGTCGGCGTTGAGGGAAATGCTTTTAAACAAACGATGCGCCAACTTGAACATGAGCGCGGTGGCATCGATCGCCTCGTTTCTAATTACGCGCTGTATGTCATGGCCCGCGAGAGAGCGAATACCAAAGATCCCCGCGTGCGACAGCAGATCGCTCGTCTAGAAGTGAAATATCAGATCGGTCGAATACTTGTCATCCGCGAAACACTGCGACAAGCACCCGCTGGCTTCTCTGCTGCCACAAAGTGTTTTTGTACCGAACACGAATGGGATGTGGCACAGTTCGTGATGGAGACATTGGGGGCAGAGGCCACATTGTGGGATCAAACCACTCAGGGTTTTGCCTATGGGCCCGGATACACAATCATGGGTGGGACATCCAATGTGATGCGCAATATCTTGGGTGAACGGGTTCTCGGCTTACCTAAATGAAGTGTTGCCCCAGATGACCTTTCGTCATATACCGTAAAGGCGTGAGATATCTCGGGCGGGAACTATGAGTGGCAGAGAACGTTCAAGCAATCTGCGCGCTCGTTTGAATGCAGGCGAAAGCATTGTGATGCCAGGGGTGTGGGACGCACTGTCAGCGCGCATGGTTCACCAAGCGGGCTTCTCTACTGCTTTCGTTTCCGGTTTCGCAGTCTCGGGCACTCTCTTAGGAAAGCCCGATGTGGGTTTTCTCACCCAAGTGGAGATGGGTGCAGTTGCGCACCGCGTCTGTGACGCGGCACCTTTGTTGAACGCTGTTGTGGACGCTGATACTGGATACGGCAATCCAATGAATGTGCGGCGAACGGTGGAGATCTGGGAACGCAGCGGCGCCGCGGGCATGTTTCTTGAAGATCAAGTGTGGCCGAAACGTTGTGGGCACATGGCGGGTAAGCAAGTTGTCTCGCGTGAGGATTGGCTGGCCAAATTGAGAGCCGCCTGCGATCATCGCCAACATCTTTTTGTCACGGCACGCACCGACGCTCGGGCAGCGATTTCTCTTGATGAGGCCATCGAACGGGCTCGGATGGCGCGTGATACGGGAGTGGACGCGTTATTTATTGAGGCGCCAGAGAGCATCGCCGAGATGGAGGCAATCGCTCGAGCCCTCCCCGACATCACGCTTGTTGCCAATATGGTTGAAAAAGGGATGACCCCGTTATTGACTCCACACGAACTCGCCGATCTTGGCTTTCGTCTCATCGTCTCGCCTTTGTCCTTACTGCTCGCAGCAACCAAAGCCATCGGTGATGCCGCCCAAGTGTTAGCCATTTCGGGCACGATGCGTGAGAACCTGGAGAACTTGGTGTCATTCGATTCGTTTACGGACATTGTTGGTCTTCCCGAGCACTTGGCTACTGAGCAGCGAGACGGGTCATAAGGGATCTGCGAAACTAGGTGCGACAAATTACCGTGTCAGCGGGGCAAGATTTGGGTAGCCTTGAGATGTTCATCAAGAGTGGTCTAAGCAATTGGACCCGGCAACCTGGGCGGAAGCCCCAAGGTGCCTCCTGAACTGGTCTATGACTGGTTGAGGGATGTGGTCGGCGTTTGTCGGCAACGAAAGCTTCCGTGATGAGCGTTCACTAGCCGTCCACAAGCATTCGAAGGAGCTCACCATGGCATCACGTACACCATTGCCGGTGTCGGGCGCTTGGCGTTCTGGCGATCCTGTGGGGCAGCGCCGTTTTTTTACATTCCCCGACGATCGCAAAATGGCTCTCGATAATGGAACCGTCATGTCGGGAATCGTCACCGCTTTTGAAACATGGGGGACGCTGAACGCGGACGCATCGAATGCCGTGTTGTTATGTCACGCATGGACAGGCGACAGCCACGCCTCTGGCCGTGCAGGAGAGGGGCATCCAACACCAGGTTGGTGGGAAAGCGCGGTAGGGCCAGGACTGGCCATTGACACCAATCAGTGGTTCGTCGTCTGCGCCAATGTTTTGGGGGGCTGTCAAGGAACGACTGGCCCATCATCGCCGCACCCAGATGACGGTTTGCCATATGGCTCTCGTTTTCCGGTTGTGACAATCCGTGACATGGTTCGCGTGCAGGCGCGTTTAGCGGATCATCTCGGAGTATCGGTATGGCATTCGGTGATTGGTGGATCAATGGGTGGAATGCAGGTCCTGGAGTGGGGAGTCACCTTTCCGGAGCGTGTTCGTTCGCTGATCCCCATCGCTACGTGCTTTCAGGCTTCAGCGCAACAGATCGCATGGGGCTCTATTGGTCGACGAGCAATTCTCAACGATCCAAAATGGCGCGCAGGTGATTATTACGATGCTGAGCCTGGTGACGGACCTCATGAGGGACTCTCAACGGCGCGCATGGTTGCTCAGGTGACCTTTCGTAGTGAAAATGTTTTTACGGATCGCTTTGGACGCGAAATGGTTGGAGCGCAAAGTAGTTCAGATAAAGACCTCAGCGGAAAATTTGAAGTTGAACGTTATTTGGAATACCACGGTGAAAAGTTGGTGACTCGTTTTGATGCCAATAGTTATATGGCTATCGGCAAAGCCATGGACCTTCACGATGTAGCGCGTGGCAGAAATAGTTTGGCTGCAGCGATCAAGAGAATAACTTCTCCGATTTTAACGATGGGTATCTGGAGTGATTTCCTGTATCCCGAATATCAGCAATTGCAAATTCGTGACATGGTTGCCGCCAACGGGGTGCGAACCGAACATATCAGCGTCGACTCTCCACATGGACATGACGCGTTTCTGATTGACCTCGATCAAGTGGGCCCGCCGATCACTCGCTTTTTGCAATCAACTCTCTAGGGTTGAAGAGGAAGTAAAGCATCCAAGACGGGGATTGAACGACTGCTATTCGGTATGCGCAAGAGCACTTGTTTCTCGCCCTGCAGAACATAGATTTGCTTATTTTTTGGCGGTGTTGGGCTCTTGCCTGTCACGACATAGGTGCCGCGCAGTTTGATGGCTTGGAGCCCGCGCGAGGTGACAATCAGGTTGCCTTCAATCACGGCAACTCGAACCTCTAGCCAACGTGTAGGGAGGGCTCGTGAGGATTCCATTCCTTGAGCTTGGGTCATCATCCGACGGCCATCTTTGCTCGACCAATGGGGCTCCAGCATGAAAGCCGCCCAGGCAAGCCCAGCACCCCCGACAATCATTAGAACGAGCACAAGCGAAGACACGTTCCTATTGTTCCACGCTCGTCGACTGACAACTCATCTGGCTTGGGTAATTTTGCCCGAAGTTCTTGCTCACCGATGTTGCATCAGCCTGAGGAGCAGACAGACTAGGCATGTGGATTTAGCAGCGCATCTCTCGTTCGTCTCGGGGATTGACACGACTCGTCTCTCGGACTCTTCAAGCGCGCGAGTGATTTTATTGACCACCCTCGGTTTGCTTGTCCTAGGCTGCCTGATGATCGCTCTCACTGTGCGGTTTTGGAAGAGTTCACAACCCGATCCTGACGCACTTGGTCCGCTGGCGCAGATGAGTTTGCGGAAGTTCTCCAAAGCGGATGCTGTTCAGCAGCGTTACCTTCTCGATCAAGGCCGCTCCGGATTGCAAGGGGAAGAACCTGTGGTCGATCAGCCAGTCGACATCGTGACCGAAGTTGAGTCAGCAGAGGTTGAGCCGGCAGAAGTTGAGCCGGCAGAAGTGCTTGAAGAAATTGCGGTGCAAGCCGTGGAGATCCAGAGCGACATAGATCTTGCATTTGATGATCAAGATTGGCCCGACTTGGACGATTGGTCAATCTCTCATCAAAGTCGTGGCGGGTCGGTGACTCGTAGCGTGGACGGGGACGCACAAGGAGATCTGATTGAGCAGTCTGCCTCGCAGGACAGTCCCTCAGGTGTTCGACCAATGAACCCTCTGCTGGATTTTTAGCAAAAAAGTCATTCGCCACTGAGAAGTCGTACTCGGGCGCAGTGACCCGACTAACTTTGCACTATGGCAGAGCTTGATTTGGACGCGATGATTGAACGTTTTAAGGAACGGGCGGCAGCAGTGAAGCAACGACCCTTGCCTCCAGTAGCGGGTGAGGAACGCCAACGCTTTATTGAGCAAGCCAATGTTGATTTCCAGGATTATGCATTGATGGCCGGATCGACGGCCACAGTTGTTGATGGAATATTGACTTTTACGGTTGATCTACGTCCTTCACCGCCGACATCGTGAGTTCTGATACTGGCGAGAGCCAGAGGGCCGACATCGCGGTCCCAGC
Source organism: uncultured Actinomycetes bacterium (assembly GCA_937902105.1). Taxonomy (GTDB): domain Bacteria; phylum Actinomycetota; class Acidimicrobiia; order Acidimicrobiales; family Ilumatobacteraceae; genus Casp-actino8. The sequence goes on along the minus strand of CALGTP010000039.1, from coordinate 11,074 downwards.
AGTCATTCTCGCAGTCATTGCCTGGGGGATAGGACCGTTGATGGTTCGGGGTATGGGGGTATCGGGTTACACCGTGGCTCTGTATCGGATGTGGTTCGGTGCGCCAGCAATGCTCATCGCCAACAGGCTGTGGGGAAAGCCCCTGACATGGATGGCTTTCAAAGCATGTGTTGTGCCTGGTTTTTTCTTCGGCTCATCAATGATGATGGGTTTTGTTGCAGTTCGTACAACCTCCATTGCCAACGCCACATTGATCGGAGCACTCACGCCAGCCATCATTCTGCTGGGAGCCAATCGTTTTGTCGGTGAAAAGAGTGATCTGCGACGTATTCCCTTCGCCTTTGTTGCCTTCGCAGGTTTGGCGCTGGTGATTTTAGGTGGTGTGAATAATGAAGGTGCTTCGTTGAATGGTGATGTGTGGGCAGCGGTGAACGTGTTGTCCTTTTCGGTATATTTTGTGATCCTCAAAAAACGTCGTAACGCTGGAGTCGACGGTTGGACTTTTCTCGCAGGAGTTTTTATCGTCGGAGGCATCATCATCACTCCCGTGTGTTTGCTGATGGGCGGTGACACGCGTGCAGTTGGTGGTTGGGATTGGTTGTTACTGCTCGGGATGGTCCTTGGGCCCGGTTTTGTGGGGCACGGACTGATCTCATGGGCCAGTCGGCATCTACCCGTGACGACGACCTCGTTACTGACATTAGGCGCCCCTGTGGTCTCCGTGTTTGGGGCATGGTTGATTTACGATCAGAACCTCAACGCAGTTCAGTTCCTAGGAGCGGTCCTCGTACTTGGGGGATTGGCCGGCAGTGTGTGGGATAAGAGTTCAGGAAGCAATCAGGCTTCTAAAAGCCTGATTGAGCCATTGGTCTGAGGGGTTGTAGGTCGCCGTTGGGCAGGTAAACTTGTCGGACCAGGCGGATGTGGCTCAGCTGGTAGAGCATCACCTTGCCAAGGTGAGGGTCGCGAGTTCGAATCTCGTCATCCGCTCCAGATGAAATTGCCCCGAGACATTGTCTTGGGGCAATTTTGTTATGTGGCGGTGAAGGGATCGACCGATAGCCCAGCGCTGGTGAACATCTCATGCAATCTGGCGGCATGGAGCAGCGACACATAGCGGCGCAAGAACCTGACCAATTGGGTGCGGAACTCTCGGCCATGATTCTTGTTAGCGCACACGAGGTGGGCCATTTCGTGAAGCAGGAGCAGTTCACTTGGCTGCTTCTTTCGGACTGCTATGCACCATTCGTCATTGAAAGCCAAACCATCGGTCCGGCGCGAGAGATTGCCTTGTAGGAGGAGTGGATAGTCAACCCCTTCGTCATCGGCGATGATCGCCAGCCAGGTCGTGGCCTCGGCGAGGGAGAGAGTCTTTGTTGGCATCTCGGCCTGAAAAGCATCCTCGACGGCATAGGTCTGTTGGGCCTCAGTGGGTTTAGTCATCTCATCCAGACCCAATCGCACGCTGGTTCGAACCCACCGCATTGCGTCCCGCAGTGAATTGGGTGCCGGCGTTTTGCCCAGCCCCATAGGCCTGTCGATCAGTGCTGTAACGACTTGTGTTCGAACGAAGATGTGGTGTCGTGTCGGTCATGGTGCGGCGCGCGCGTTCTGCGCGCTCAACTAACACAAGACCTGCGCCAGGTGTTTCTTTGACAATCTTGCGATGTTCGCTTTCTAATTTGCGGGCGATGCCGTCGCAGTAGCCATGCCACCAAGAGGTACGAAAGCGACGATCCCCAGCAGGGAGTAAGCGAATGGCCAACATCTCCGCGGCTTGAAACAAAAGGCCGAGTGACAACAAATCGTTGCTTGTACCAAAAGCCACGATCGTGACTTGGCCTGAGCCGTGTTGCATCATGTCGCGATACGCGTGACAACTCAGCGTTTTAGACATTGTCCACAACAATGTTCCGCGACGGACTCTGTAAGGCCCTGTAATAGTGAAGATCTTGCTGACTATCTCGCCCGCTGAGATGGCACTGCCAGACACATCGCTCTCGTCAAGTCCATATTTTTGCATCAAACGAAATGCGTGAGCGAGGGCGTTCTCGGCTTCAGCGTGGGGAGTGTTGGGATGATTTGCGAGTTCTAAGATCGAGCGAACCTTTGCTTGGAGACTGTCGCGCGAATTCATAGTTTTAATTTAGTTGCTGGGTATGGCTTGATGTCGGGCGTGCGTGACGAGAAATTTGCCGTTACCGTATTGAGGGTGTTGCACGGAGATGCGGAAAATCGTTTAGTACGCAGTTTTCGGCCTCGGCGTCGCAAGTTGGGTCCCGAATTGACCAGGGTCTACGACCGATTGCGTTCAACCTGGAGCGTGGCTGAACACGGCTCAACTTTGGACTTTGGCACTGTTTTTGCGAACAACAATCCAGTTTGTTTGGAGATTGGTTGTGGTCGAGGAGACCTGGCGATTGCGTTTGCTCCCAGTCACCCCGACGTCAATCTCATCGCCATTGATATTCACACTCGTGGCATTGCCAATATCTTGCAAGCGATTGAAAATTTCGCGCTGGTGAATACGCGTGTCGTGGAAGGAGATGCCTTGGTGTTGTTGCAACGTTTCGCTGTGGCATCTCTTGACGAAGTATGGATATTCTTCCCAGATCCATGGCCCAAACAGCGCGAACAAAGTCGACGTCTGTTGCGACCAGAGGTTGTCGCCCAATTGGCAGAAGTCCTCAAGCCTGGTGGATGCATTCGTTTAGCGACCGATATTGAGGATTACTGGCGCAAGTCGTCGGACATCATCGCATCCTCAGGTTTCTTCGCGCCGCCGATCGTCGGGAGACCTGAGTGGCGAATTGAAACAGTATTTGAAAAGCGCGGCAATGCTGCGGGGCTACCTGCTGTTGATATGAGTTTTGAGCGACTTTAATTAAAAGTTAGATACCGAGTCTCGATCCAGCATCTAAATCATCGGCAGCAGAAAATGCACGGCGTACCAGCGAATCCATCAATGCGGCTCCACGCTCATTAGCCGGATCAAGAGACAAGATGCTGGCGGCAAAAGATGTGCAATAGAAAAGCACGCCTTCGGCGTATCCCTGAACAATGCGGTCGTAATCAGCCCACTCGTCTGGTACGCCTCCATCACGCATTGCGTTGCAATAGCGAATAATCAGTTCATCTTGCATCTCTCGGCGCATCGCGGTCGGGATATTGGTCCCAAGGAAATACACCAGATCTGTCGTGCTCGGTGTGCGCATCGAGAGTTGCCAGTCAATGAGTGTCATCGAACCATTCTCTGAGAAAAACATATTGTCCAAACGGAAATCACCGTGGGTCAAAGTGCACGGCCAGTCAGAATATGTCTTCATCCAAGTTTCAATCATTGGAACAAATTTCTCACACCATGCCAAGACGCGTGGGGGAAGCGAATCTTGATAGCGCTCAAGAAAAATCGGCCAACCGATGGGGAACATCGTGCCAATTGATGCCGTCATTGGGTCATCAATTTTCGGCATCCAATCAAGTTCCTCAAGTTCGGGCTTATCGAACCAGTTGCTGTGCAGTGTGGCCGCCACATCAATGGCCGTACGCGCCTGCGCCGCCGTTGGCCCTGCGACTTGATCACCTGCGCGTGCGGGACTGAGATCTTCAAGAATCAAGGCATACGGTTCGGCGGTGCTGTAGAGACACGTCGCCAGAGTGATGCCCTTCATACGTGACGCGAGTTCTGTATAAAAGCGATGCTCACGTTTCCAGACGCCCATCATTTCGCCCATGACCTGTCCACCCGGATCAGAGGTGGGTAACTTGACGATCACACTTTCTGGCACATTGTCGCCTTGCAAGGAGACTCGGGCGAGTTGGCCCATGAATCCTTCGCCCGCTCCGATGACTTTCATGCTGAGGTCGGTGACTCGAACACCCAGAACTTCGCTCAACCAAGCCTTATTGATATCCCCTAGAACTGTTGGTGTGCCCCCCATGGCGTCACCTCCCCAAACAGGAGCATAGGCGGTGACTCGAGATGGGGAAAGACTCTGCTACGAGGTCATCCCACCTAGACCGACGAGTCCGCGCGATATTTCAATTTCACCCATGTGGCGCAAACCATGCTGATACAGCCAGCACTCAATGCCGTCAAGCACGGTGAGACCGTCTGGCCCTGCGACTCGAGCGCTGAAGGTTGAAGCAATCTGAGGTGGAAACGGTCGGGTAATGATGACTCGTTCCAATTCGGCCGGGTCAAGCGATTCAAGCCATGACAAGGTGCGCGCATACACCGCGCGCATGTACTCAGTGAATGCTTCAAGGTCACCAATTCTTTGATGCTCCATTTCACCGACGGTGCGGTGTTTGCCATGGTCATTGATCGCCAGGCCGACGCGCTCTTGCCACTCGTCATTCCATATGGGCAACTGTCCGCTGAGCATCATGAACGAGGCGTCATGCATGTTGGCGTAATGAAACAGCGAGAAAGCTATGGGTAATACCCCTTCTCGCTCAAAATGATTGACGTGTGAAAGGTCCATCGTCGAGAGGGCATCTTCATACAAACTGAAAAGTGCTGCCATGCGACGGTGTAATGAGTCAAGAATCAATTGGTTCGACACGGGATCTCCTTGGAGTTAGAAGGCACCGTAGCACTGCTAGGACTTTTCTGTCACCTTATGTGTCACAAGATGGGCAGATTTGCTATGTTTGCCATATGCGCTACGGAAAAATTGACTTTGACTATGCCAATGACTTGATGACCAGGACTCCTGACAATGATGGTCCGATCTACATGGTGAACTTTATGAAGTATCGCGATGTCGCTGGTTACGAAGGGGTCAAGGACGCGGACAGCTCTGCTCCGGAGGGGATCTCTGGGATTGAAGCCGACAATCTGTATAACCCGACAGATGTGTTGACGCGTATCGGAGCGCATGTGGCGTTCATGGGCGATGTCGTGGCGCAGAGTAGCGCCGAAGAATGGGATCGGATGGGAATCGTCAAGTACGCCAGTCGTTCGTCATTTATGGAAATGCAGAACCGTCCCGATTTCAAAGAGAAGCATGTCCACAAAGAGGCTGGCATGTTGTACACGATCGTGATGGGTACTCTGCCGCAGGGCGAGCACGAAGCGATCACTCGTTCAACATATTGCACCTTCGAACTGACTGCTGTACCTCAAGTGGGAGCACCGTCCTCAACGCAAGTTCGCCTTGGTGTTGAAGGAGCCATCGTGGGTGATGGTCGCCTGTGGAAAGACCTCACCATGATTTGGTCTGATGAAATTCCTGCCGTGCCTGTGCGTGAACGGGGCGGCGACTCAATGACCGTTGTCGTCAAGATCACTGTTGACCGAATGAACAAACTGTTGAATCAATAGTTATTTGGCAGTGAAGGTCACGGGCACTTCATTCAATCCAAGAACGAAGTTTCCCCGCCGTGAGATTAATGGTTGATCTGTGGCAAGTTCTAGGTTGTCGAAACGGTTGAGCATTTCTTCGAAGAGAATCTTCAGTTCAAGCCGTGCCAATGGTGCGCCGAGACAGTGATGACGTCCGTAGGCCCCAAAAGCCACGTGATCATTGGGTGTACGGGTGATATCAAAACTGTGGGGGCTATCGAAGACTTTGGCGTCTCGGTTGGCTGACGGATAGAGCAATAAGACGCGATCATTCTCACGAATCTGCATTCCGTTGACGACGACGTCTTTTGTTGCTGTGCGATTCATATTGCGAATCGGTGATGCCCAACGCAACATTTCTTCAATGGCACTTGGCAGCAAGGACATATCATTTTTCAACAATGCAAACTGATCTGGGTTCTGCAGAAGAGCAGCGGTTCCGGCAGAAATCACGTGACGAGTTGTCTCATCTCCGCCCACAAGAACCAACATCGTTTCAAACATGATGTCAACATCGGAAAGGCTTTCGCCTTCCCACTCGGCGTTGACGATCAAACTCACGAGGTCTTGGCCATCTTTGCCACGCCGCTCATTGACTTTTTTCATGATGTAGTCATTCCAGCCAATGACAGCCATCTGCACATCGGCCAGGGCAATCGTTTCGCCACCAGTCGCAAAAATGTCTGACCAGTGCAACAAGGTGTCGTTGTCTTCTTCGGGCAATCCCATCAACTCACCGATCATGTACATCGGAAGGGGAGTCGCAATATCAGCCACGATGTCGCATGAACCTTTGTCAATGACTGAATCAATGAGTTGAGTAACTTTTTCTCGCAGATACGGTTCATGGTCGGCGACTCGGCGAGGTGTGAAACCGTTACCGACTAGGCGGCGACGTTTGGTGTGCTCGGGTGCGTCAAAGTTGATCATCGACGGGACCGAACTTTCAGGGCGTGAACCCTTACTTGAACAAAAGGTATGCCATTCCCGACTCATCATCGAGACAAGTTCGTGGCTAGAGGCTCCCCAGATGCCAGTGCTGTCATCCCAGTACAAAGGTGCTTCTTGGCGCATCCATTCGGTGAGTTCGTCAAAGTTGGCGTAGAAGTCTGGTGACAGAAGTTGGATCTCGGGTCGCGTCGGATGGCCTGCGGGTCCGCGTCCGCCACCAAGGGCGACGGTGAAGTCGTGTACTGGCCCTACATCGGTTGGCGACGTGTCTTCAGTTTCCATATGACGAACTTAGCGAGTGGGGCGAGCGCCAACGATGCTGGCGCGCTCCATGATGCGGATCTCTGGCCAATAGTCGCTGCTGGCGTAATGCTGGCATGCCCGGTTATCCCAGAATGCAATGGAGTCGGGTTCCCAGTGAAAGCGGCATTGATATTCAACGTTGTCACTTTCGCGCCACAGTTCAGTGAGCCAGCGATCACTTTCGGCCTCGTCAACTCCGATGATTCGGCTGAGAAAGACGGGATTGCAATACAAGTACTTGCGACCAGTGACGGCGTGGGTCGGGGCTAATGGATGAATGACGACTGGATATTTCTCGCGCATTGCTTGCATCTGATCGGGTGCAACTTGGCGACCGAATGACTGTACGAAATCGTGTTCGGCATCGTGGGAATCGACAAATTCTCGTTGTTCGTCAGTCAGACCGTCATAGGCGGCGTACATATCGCAGAACAATGTGTCGCCACCTGATTCGGGAACGTGAATTGCGTGCAGAACGGCGCCGAGGCTAGGGCATTCTCTCCAAGTCACGTCTTGGTGCCATGTGTTCTCGTAACCCTTCACATCAAATGATTTTTCAAAACGGACAAGTTCTGGCTGGCCAGTATTGGAAGGGATGAAAGGGTGAATTTCCAATTCGCCAAAACGAGCGGCGAAGTTGACGTGTTGTTGTGACGTCAGTGGTTGGCCACGAAAGAATATGACCTTGAATTCGTGAAGAGCCCGACGGATGTCGTCGATGACCGGCTGGGGGAGGTCGGTTGTGAGATTGACACCGCTGATCTCGGCGCCGATGGTGGCGCCCAGGCGTTTGATAGCAAAGTGGTTCCAAGTCAATTGGGCGAGGCGAGCCCGCTCGTCGGCAAGATGCAGAATAGGTCCGACACGTTTGCCTCTCAGGGTTTGACGATCCTTGGTGATGTAGGCACTTGGATCTTTGGTGGCAACGATGTCTGCGTGAGCGGTGTCCGATTGCATATTCCCCCCTGTTCGTGGTTTCTGACGGGTCATCAGAAACCTTAGACGATCAGAGTCTTGGTTCGTGCAGATCAGGTCACTGCCAGTTTGGGTATTCATATCGGGCAAAATGGGTCAGGGACCATTTAGGGGGCAAAAATGTCGGACCGTCAACCAACCAATGTCGAAGAAGCGGGATATGTATTTGTCGACCCGTCTGCGTATGCCGACGAAGAGTACTTTCATCGTGCGTGTGCGATGTTGCGTGAGCAAGATCCGGTGCATTGGGTTGAGAGTCACGGACTTGGCTTTAATTCGTTCTGGGCGATCACCAAGTCGGCCGACATTTTTGATATTGAAGCCCGCAACCAGATTTTCTTAAGTGAACCACGACCTGTGTTGGGCGGATCGGCCGATGATGAACGCCGCGCCAAGGACGGAGATCTGTTGCGGACTTTGATTCATGTGGATGATCCGGAACACCGTGATTTGCGTGGAGTGACATCTGAATGGTTTTTGCCTAAAAACCTCAACAAACTCGAAGACATGATTGCGATGTATGCCAAGCGCTATGTCGACAAGATGGCTGAGATGGGCGGGACATGTGATTTCGCACGTGACATTGCGATGTTCATGCCGCTCAACGTGATTTTGTCCATCTTGGGTTTGCCAGAGGAGGACTACGCAAAAATGTTGGTCCTGACGCAGCAAATGTTTGGTGCTCAAGATGAGGATCTACAGCGCAGTGCGGATCCGATTGACATGATGGCGATCATTCAAGACTTCTTCGTATATTTCACGAAACTCACAGAGGATCGGCGTGCCAACCCGACGGGCGATATGGCTTCCGTTGTGGCCAATGCCAAGATCAATGGAGAAGATCTGACGATGATTCAGACGATCTCGTATTACGTGATTACTGCGACAGCGGGTCATGACACAACTGCTTCGGCGATTGCCGGGGGACTGCTGGCGTTGATTGAGAATCCCGAGCAACTGCAGCGGCTCAAGAATGATCCCAGTTTGATCAACACTGCGGCTGATGAAATGATTCGCTGGGTGACGCCGGTGAAACACTTCATGCGTACGGCGACTGAGGATTATCCGTTGCGTGACAAAGTGATTAAGGCTGGGCAATCGGTTTTGCTGTCGTATCCGTCCGGCAATCGTGATGAGGATGCTTTTGTTGAGCCGTTTGCCTTTGATGTCGGTCGATCACCAAATAAGCATCTCTCGTTTGGGTTTGGTGTGCACTATTGCCTGGGAGCGATGTTGGCACGTATGGAGTTGAGGGCTTTCTTCAAGGAGTTGTTGCCACGTCTGGAGAGCGTTGAGTTGAATGGTGAAGCCAAGTGGATGAAGACAATCTTCGTCGGCGGCTTAAAGACGCTTCCGATCAAGTTTGAGATGTCGAAGTAGTTTGATTTTAGAAATGGGGCTGCGATGGGACTAGCGATAAATGACCTTGCTGACTCAGCATCTGAACAATGGCAAGAACTGTGGTCGCTCACAGCGCAATTGCAAGCGGCGGAACCGACTGAGTTAGTCAAGTCACACGGTGGCGATGAGCGCGAAGATGGCATGTTTGTAATGCCATGGACTTCTTATGACGCAACAGTGAATCGAATTGAAAAACTTCTATATGACCTTCATGTTGTTCAGGATGTCGATTGGTCAGGCTGGCAAAGTGCGATTAACCCTGATTTGCTCTTTGACGCTGAGCGAATCAAAAGTGGGACGCTGTATGACACGGTCTGCATGTTGACCGGGATTATTCGTTCGGAACGCTTTGGCTCTGATGCGATAGCAACATCGCTCTTGAACGGTGGGTTTCTAGCGCTTCTGGCTCGATTAAAGAGTTTGATCTCTGCATAACCGTTCCAGGCTTAGCCCAATGGGACATAACCGCAAAGGGGCTATTCAAGACTGGTAGTTTCTGCTCGTGCTTGCATACTTAGCTTCAAAAGAGCAGTTTCTTAAAGACGCATCGACCATCGAAGACATTGTTAAGGCTGCAGTCAAGAGCAAACTGAATTTGTCAGTCGGTAACAGCGAGTACCAGGCTTGGAGAAACTCGCTTGGCAATGCGATGTTCCATGTGATGAATGATCCAGCCATTCCGGATGATGCTGCGGTGGCAGTTGAATATCGCCTGAATGGTCGAAAGTTCCGAATTGATTTCATGATTTCTGGTCTTGACGAAAGTGACAAGGAGTCCTTAGTCATTGTTGAATTGAAGCAGTGGTCGGATATCCAATTTTCTGATTTAGCAGACCATGTGAAGACGTTTGTGGGTCGTGCGTTGAGAGACGAAAGACATCCTTCATACCAAGCATGGAGCTACGAAAGCCACCTTCGTCAGTTTAACGAATATGTCTACTCAAACGATTTGGAAGTTAATTCGTGTGCATATTTACATAACTGTGATACGGGAAGCGTGATTCGCGACTCTCGATATTTAAGCGAGTTAAACAAAGCTCCAATTTTCATTAAAGGTGAGCTGACAGGTTTGCGTGAACTCATCAAAACCAAGATCAGAAGAGGTGCAGGGCCAGCGGCACTCAAGCGAATTGATGCTTCGCCAATCAGGCCGTCGAAGCAGTTGGCGGATGCCGTTGGATCAATGCTGAGTGGTAATGAAGAATTTGTGCTGCTCGATGAACAGAAAACAGTTCTTGAAAAGATTGTTAATGCATCAACTAAATCCATGGTTGACAAAAAACAGGTTCTGATTATCAAGGGTGGACCAGGAACGGGCAAGTCAGTAATTTCGATAAATGCACTCTCGCGGCTTTCTGGGTTGCGTATGAATACTCGGTACATCACGCCAAATGCGGCGCCAAGGGCAGTGTTTGAATCAAAACTTCAAGAGACGATCGCTGGTGTTGGGCTTCAAGACCTGTTTAGTGGATCTGGGGTTTATGCGGGTGTTGAAAAAGATTCATTTGATGTTCTGATAGTTGATGAAGCTCACCGTTTGAAATTGCGTGGTCAATGGACGAAGGGTGGAGTGAATCAGATCCAAGAAATTATCGGGGCCGCTAGAACTTCTGTATTTTTTATTGATGAAGCGCAGAAGGTCACGTGGAAGGACATTGGTGAGATTGCATCGATAGAGAAGTTTGCCCTTGCCGCTGGTGCAGAGGTTGAGTACTTAGAACTGACGTCTCAGTTTCGTTGTGGCGGGTCGGATGACTTTATGGTCTGGCTTGATAATGCGCTTGGGGTTCGGCTTGAAGCGGACAGCTATTTTTCACCGGGAAAGTTTGACTTCAAGATTGTTGATAGTCCAACTGAGTTACACGAGATGATCAAAATGAAGAATCAACTGAATAACAAGTCCCGGGTTGTGGCCGGCTATTGCTGGGAATGGGTGAGTAGGAATGACAAATCATTGTCGGATATCAAATTCCCCAGATTCAGCTTCGAGGCCGATTGGAACCTGACGGAATATGGGAACAAATGGATCATCGACCCTGACTCGGTCGATGAGATTGGGTGCATTCATACGTGCCAGGGTCTCGAACTCGATTA
>CALGTP010000038.1 GCA_937902105.1 uncultured Actinomycetes bacterium | reverse complement strand
TGCTGCCCACTGTAATTGGTAGTCGTTTGCATTCAAAGGGTTTCTGGCTCCCCTCAAAGCTCAATCCGTGCGATGACCCAACGCGGGACTCCCCGCTCAGGCTGCCTGCTTGCAGCAGTCCGGGCTGGTATCAGGGTCTCTGCGAGGTTCCTCCAAACTTTGCAGAGTTAGATGCTTTTGTCAGACACGTGTATGACTTTAGTGATATCCCCCAGCTTTCCGCACTCATTACTCTTCCAAATAAAACGCATTGTGACGAACCCGCCGATGGCGGTATCGGTGGTACTGCTGCCTCCAAATGTGCTCCCTCCTGCCGTTCCATTATGGGTCCGGTAGCAGATGCTGAGCACATTTCGGGAGCAACAGTTCCGTCGCTACCTCTGCCGGGCAAGAGGTCAAGACGTTCCAAGCGAAAATCCAAGCGGGCTTTTGACCATGCTCCGATTTCAGCTTCCTTTGCCAGCAAGGTTTTCGTTCCAGGGCCTGTGTTGCTTTCTGTTCCTAGGGATAAGTTTCTCTTGCCTTTGGGTGTCAAGAGGGGTGGTTTTGTTCCAACAGGCCCTGGTGTAATTTGCCTATTTTCTGGCTCTAAGCGTTGGGCTAAGGCCATGCTGAGAAAGGGAGCCCCTTTTGTCCTTACTTTTGAGATTCGAGAAAGCACTGAGCTTTGGTCTCAAGATCTTATGTCTCAACCTGTGCGGAAGCTCGTTGAGGATTTGATCGCTGAAGGGGCAGTCCATGCTGTTGGAGCCGGGCCGGTTTGTGCATCATTTTCTACTGCAGTCACGCCTCCTGTCCGTAATTCTGAATTCCCTGCCGGCTTCCCTTGGGCTTCCGAGAACATGAGGAAGAAGATTAAGATAGGCAATTATTTCTGTACTTGGTGTGCTAAATTATTTAGGCTCTGCAATCAGTGTGGTGTCATTTGCTGGATTGAGAATCCTGCTCCCAGCTGGCTGTGGCGTCAACGATGTTTTGCCAGACTGTTGCATAAGGATTCGTCTTGGTCATTCAATGATTGTTTGGGTTCTTGGCTTGTTGATTACTGTAGGTTTGGTACCCCATGGAGGAAACGAACTCGTTTCCTGCACAATTTCACTTCTCTCAACGATAGAACTCTTTGCTTCAGAGAGCACGAGCATGTTGTCCTGCGAGGCGTAGGCCCTGGGAAGTTAATGTGGACTTCCATCGCAGAGCCGTATCCGTACGGCCTAGCTGATGCCCTCGCAGACGCGTGCAGTTTTAGTGTTGGGTACTCCAAACCGCCTATGAATTACAGTATTGACAAGTGTGCTGCACATGCGTGCAAGCATTGCTCAAAGCTCAGAGAGTATGATTTCACGTGTGCTGTTCAGAAGTACTCCCCTGAGCGTTGATCATTTTGAAATGCATCGTGATTTGCCACTCCTCATCTCTGATATGGGATTGCAGAATTCACCGTGCTTTGCCACGCCTCATGTGGGAAATGCGTTTGCAGAATGTTTCAACTCTCAATCACTATTTGCAAGAAGTTGTGTCGAGCACCTCCGTTTGTTCCATTCCTCTTGCAAGCCGAAACAAACTTACCATTTTTCAGAATGCAGCCATGCCGCTGGCTGAGGCCGCGGCTACCTTGCTCAGGAGCAAGTGCGAGAAGTCATTCAGAAAACTCCTTGCTACTCTCACGTTTGAGACTTAGCCGGAGAATAGCTGCGTTGTGGAAGTATGCCCAAACAGGCTGTTAGACAATAGCTCCTACAGTTGCGCTAGCACCCCGTGTGTTAGGAGGGCCCTTATATACAGGCTACACACGCTGTCCTGTTGGTTTAGTTGTGATGTTTGTTGCCCTTTGACCTGGCTTTTTGGTGTGGTTCTCCTTTTAAGGCCATGCCAAAGAGCTAAATTTTAATGCGGCTTCGGATGTTTCATCGAAACCTTTGCCTGAGGACTCAATCAGGCGCAGCAGCGGAAAAGTGCGGCTGCTATCATTAGAAGTGCATTTTGAGCGTCATGGGCAACGAGCAATAGTTATGTGTTGTATAACTAGGGTGATTTGCTGGCTGCGACTTTCGCTCAAGCCCACCCTGTTTAACCACTCCCGCACTTCCACTGATGTTTGTTGCCCTTTGACCTGGCTTTTTGGTGTGGTTCTCCTTTTAAGGCCA
>CALGTP010000037.1 GCA_937902105.1 uncultured Actinomycetes bacterium | reverse complement strand
AACATCAATCTGAACACGAATTATAGCCAGTTACAGCTAATTCCTAGCAAGCAAGGACGCCAGGAGATAGATGTGAAAATGCTTTGACCGGTTACCTTTTGTTGGATGTGTCTGCGTTTTTGGCACACCTGCGAGCCAGGAAGGAACAGGTAAAACAGGGTAGCTTGGCTCGAAATCAGGCTTGTGCATGTTGGGACGTATTGTGTGTTGCAATGTTGCATGAACGCTTATTGTTTGTTTTCTGGCACTGTGCAGTTACGAAGGCAGCCTTTTTTTTGCGTCTCAGACTTTCGACAACCTGCAGGAATTAGCTGGCTCTGCCATGATTCTCAGCCTGGGGCTTCCGCGGAGGCAGCGACTTGACTGGGGCGCGCTGTGGGAGATAGTCTATGAAGGCTATTTTGGCTGCGTTCGTGGGCAATTTCCTACAGCGCAAGTATCAACCAGAGGATTCTGGATGGCACCTTGGGTGGAGCATTGGGCATTGGATATTTGTTAGTGGCTTTCCATTGTGATCACTTGTGTCGAAGCTTAGGCAAATAATTTGTGGGGGATGTTGGAGATACAGAAATTGAGGGGCGGTTCTGTCATGCTCTGTCTATGTTTTTCGGCCCTGCATGCAAAGCCAAGGGGTCAGCGTCGATCTCAAAAAAGAACCTCAAGCAAGCACTGAACTTGTCAGCTGAAAAGATCTCGGAGATGAACATGCGGGCAGAAGAATTTGAGCCTGTGTCAGTCCAAGAGTTCCAGAGCAGGGCAAAACTAGTCTTTTCGAATGTCATGAGGCTGGCCTCGATGTTCTCGGGCTTTACGCCTGCACAGCTAGAGCAGCAGTACCGAAGCTTGGATTTGTTCATGAGGTGTTGGCTGTGTGACGTACCATGCATGCGACTTGTTTTGATGCGTGTGTGACATAACGCGTGATATGTTGATGCATACTTTATGTCCCCTGGTGGCATATTGACGCGCAATTATGCGTTCGCCTTCCATCGCCTTCCTTTGTGCGACAATGTTCTTCTCAAAGTTCTGGTGCAGCACGCTTGCAAACAACTTCCCAAACTTTGCAGGTGTCATGTTTCTGCCTGAGTTTTCGAACCTTCAAGCATGCCTTAAGGATCCTTTGTGGCTCATGGGAGTTCGGGACGTCATCTTGGTCAGCTCGAACCAGAGGAAGAGGAAGCAATTCCAGAGCAGCCTCAGGAAGAGCAGGATGAGGTCAAGGGCGACGCTGCCGCTGTTGTGCCAGACTCTCCAGAGCGAGATGCCAACGAATTTGCTGAAGAGGCGGGCGATGACAATGGTGATCTTGATGGTGAAGCTGCAGCCCAAGCAGCACCAGCTTCTGAAGCCGAGCCTGAGGCGGCTGAAGCTGAGGCTGAAGACAGGAAAGACATCCCTGAGGCTGCCGCCGACGCACCGGACATGGCTGTGCCACAAGAGCCTGTGCCTGGCAAGGTTGCTTCAGATGATTGTTTTCATTTGTTCCAGACTTTCCAGGACACCGAGGTTTTCATGAAGCGAACCCAACCGGTGGAGATAGATCCAGAAGACGCTGTGCAGCTAGGAAGGAGCCCAGCAGCATGGGAGCTGGAAGAAGATCCTTTGGACAAATTGTTGAAGCAGTTGCAGTGGAAACCTAAACGTCCAAGTGGCAGCGCCCTCACCTTGACGACACTGTCCGGAGTGTTCAACGAGGTTGACAAGCTACCAAAGGAGAAGCAGGACCTTGAATCCACTATCAACTGCATCTTTCACCTCCTCGTGTTCCTTCGCATCGGCAACGGCCATGGGTGCGATGCCAAGTATTTGAGAAACCCTTGGGCTTTACGGGGCTCCAGTAGCTTGCTTGCAACTCAAGGGGTGCAACATGGTGCAACCAATTACTCTCGCAGCAGGTTCTAAATTACATAGTTGCAATATGTCACAATCGTAGTGCATCCATAGTTTTGCCCACGTTGGAATTTGTTCTTCAACTTGCTTGGATGTCATTCCGTATCATGTGCATGACATTATAGAAAACCACGAGTAGCCTTGCATACCTTTGGGATCCTTTGGTGTTCATGGTGTTTTCTCGCCAGGTTTTCTCTTGGCTCTTTCCAGCTTATTTTAGTGAACTGATTTTAGTATGTGTTGAATGCTCTTTTCGTGAACTGATGTTTGTATGTGTTGAATGTTGTTTCCAAGTTTGCGAGTCACATGCCACAAGATACAACAACACATAAAATTACCTACTCAAGCCGAGGTAGTTCAGGAGAAGCCGGGGCCGGGGGGCAACAGGCTTCGAGTTGGCAGCACAAGCTGGAGAAGGAGATTTCCAAGCTTAACGCTGCGACCACTCTACCAACTTATCGACAAAGCCGACTGGAAGGCCTCGCACAGGCCAAGTCATTCAGAGAAGGTCTTGGTGAGATGGCCAGCGTTGACATCAAAGGTTTCCAGAAGCTGGAGCCAGGTCTATGCGTTCTTGTGAATATTGCAAACAAATGGGTCATTGGGAGGATACTAACTCTATGGCGCATATGTGCCAGGTCTTACCCATCGTACTACCCCTTGGAGATACTCCACGTTGGCAACGTTAGACTCACCGTCCTTCAGCCCAAGCAGAACCTCGGTTGAGTTGTCATGTGCATATGCGCTGTTGATTACTATGGTGCTTCAATATGTTGGCGTGTGCGAACAATTTGCTTTCACATGTCATAACTGTTTGACATTGTTTGATTGTGTAGAACTCCGTATGATGTTGGGGAGACATGCTTTATCTATCTTTATCTTAGTTCCTTATGTCAGTTTGGCAGGCGCTTTCTGAGCCATCAGTATGTTTAGTCAAGGAATGCTGCAGAGGGCATTCTGGCTACAACCCACAAGTTCCCCATAGTCGACTCCAAGTGCATCATTTCAGTCCTGGAAACAGAGAGCGTCGAGTATAGCCCAGCAGGTGCAACTATCGCAGCTTGCCTAATTAATGATCTAACATGCACATCCATGCGCACACAAGCGAGAAACAGAGAGTAAATGCATGTTGATTTGCCATCATTTGCCAATTCAACACAGCTCAATGATTTAGAATTGTCTCGTCTGTGATGGAAGTTTATTGTAGCACGGGGCACACACTGCACATCATCATACCACCCTGACATGCGCATGCACATGCACATGCGCTTGCACACACACATGAACACACATACTTTGATAGTCATTTTTAGTCCACACGTGCATGTACCTGAGATTACCTGAGGTCCTCCAGAAGGCATCTTGGGAGCTTTGCTCTGCCTTGCAGAAGATCGATCCATCAATGCTGCTTGCATTTGTAACCATACTGTTGGCATCTGTTGGCATAGCGTTTTCCGGGTATGTTTTCTACTGCCTCATTTTGAGTTATGCCCCCTATGTTTGCAATTTCTTATTTCTGTGCACAAATGATATTTCCGGCTCGTAAACTTACGGGCAAGGCTGTCGAAACAGGCATACCCACGAGAGAGGCAGATCAACAAGGCTGCCAAGAGGAAGCGGAGCAAGACTGTCAGCAAGGCACAGCCAAAGAAGAAGCAGCGACGTGCTGCTGATGATCATGGCGCTGATGGTGCTGACGGCGCTGCATTGCCAGCAGCCAAGCCTAAGGCGAAACCCAGATCAAGGATCCCTGCCAAAAGGATTTCCAAGCTGGCACACCCAGTCAGAGCTTCAGAGTTGGAGTGGGCAGAGTCGAACATTGCCAAGAACGTTTCTGGCCGCAGAGTCATCAAAGACAAACTGAATGAGCTCAGGATCCTGGAATGTGCGAAGTTCTCCCATAATCCTTCGGTGTGTCCCAAAACTGGCGTTGTCAGGGCAAAAGTGAAGGTGGAGCCTTGATTAATTTTGGCACCGAATTCTGTTGATATTACATGAGATGTTTCCTAGGGATTTCTCAGAGTTTCTGAACTGTGAATGATTGTGAATGTATATGGCACTTTCGTCTTTGTTTGAGTTGCCCAGTGTGGTACCCTAGAAAAATATTCATAACAGCAAGCCATCTAATCAATTGCACACATGCTAATTGTGCTGGGCAGCTAAGGCCGGCCTTCACTGGCTCCGAGTGCTGGCTCATGCACCCAGTTATTACGAGAAGATCTTTTGGCAGAAGCGGGCGCGGAGGGAAAATGCATATGGGAGTTCCTTGAATTTGGTTATACGATGTTATACGTACTTTATGCTGTGATATGTGTTTTGTCTAGTCCATTAGTTTCATCTGTGGGGTTTATGAAAAGTATCTTTGCTTGCATTGCTTTGCACCCTGGGCGGAACTAAGATGCTGTCTACAATGACCTGGAGGCTGTTGGCAGGAAGTTGAGTGCAGAGCCACCGGACCGAGCGCGATTTTGCAAGCTGCTGTTCGAAATCGTGCAGAGCTCACTCGAGGCTTGAGTGCAGAGTTCACTCGAGACTCGCATCTCTTTGGTCCGGTATGTACAGGTCCTTTTTTGTTTTGTTTAATTTTACGGTTCATGACGGTTCCTTTCATGGAAAACCTAGATGAGCTCTTAGTGAATGCAAGGTTGATGACATAAACACACACTAACCCAAGTGAGCCCAAAAACATTAATCAACCCATGCAGCATTTTATAGTATGTCCAGATGTCCCATAGATGTCCATAGCACGCACATGCATAGTATTCAGATGTATTCAGTTTTATCATGTTTGTTTGCATTGGTCCATCATAGTATTCAGATGTATTCAGATGTCATCAGGTAGCATTCACTTGCCATTATCTCCTCTCTTCGTTCGTTCATTTCTTGTCCATGGATTTGTAATGATGTGTACTTATATGGGGTTGTTACATGTTGTCATGTTTATGGATG
>CALGTP010000036.1 GCA_937902105.1 uncultured Actinomycetes bacterium | reverse complement strand
ATTGGAATCGTTGTCCTCTTGCAGCCATCGCAGTAAACGCTGATGTGATTCAAACGTAAGATGCCGACTCGTCGGTGCTCCAAGCAGAATATATAGAAACGCCACTGTTCCAGTGACACCAAGCAGTGCCATACTCATCGAAGCCTGTGGGCGCAAGCAGAAAATGGCGACACTTAACGAGACGACGCCGCAAACAATTCGACAGGCTTTTGCTATATCAAAACGGTTGACATAGATCAACCCGAGACGTTCGGCCAGCGTATCGTGTGTAATCGCCGATGCGTCATTATGAATCATAATCGTCCTATCACAGATAGCGGAGAGAGAATGGCTGCGTGAGAAGCCCCGGAAAGGCTTCTTCTACCACGGCCTTGGAGCAACGATAGGTGCTGGCAAATTTGCCATCCTTTAGCGCCAACACAATGGCGACCTCGTCAGCATGAAGGCGTTCCAGTAACTGCTGAAACAGTTGTTCGCGTCGCCGCGGTGTCACCGGCGATCCACCTTTGACAAACAGATACAGCATACGGAGTTCGCGCATCAGATGTGAGGGGGTCAATCCGATAGGTCCGGAGTCCTGCTTAAACGGCGGGGACCCTTTCGGTAAGTCCCATTCAATATCCGCATGGGCCAGTTTCAGCAGATAGCCGAGCCCCGTCGAGTAATGCCCACGCAACCACGCGACTTTGTCGGCTGTTTTAATTAGTTTTTGCTGATGTGTAAGAATCTCGCCAAGCTGTCTCGCTTTCATACCAATACCTCGGGCGTTGTTGCCGCCAGGAGCCGGCAAACGTTTTTGAGTGACGTCACGGCGATCGCCATTTCCTGTTCGCACGATGGAGTCCATCGCTGCGTCTGTCTGTAATGTTTCAGCAATCCACGACAGACGACGAGTGTGTGCTGTTCGTGTCGCGTAAAGAGTTCTTCGGGTGTCGGTGGGGCGGTCTCGACGAGATCGGCGAGCGTGACGGTGGCCGCCAGTCGTGCTGTTCTAGCCTCTCGCGTCTCAAATGGCACAAGGACGCCAGACATTATTCAATCACCAGCATCTCGACGGGCGTGCCTTTTTGAATGACGGTCGTCAGCAGCGTTTCCCACGCGGGCACGCGCGCCTCAAATGAATAGAACTGCTGATAGTAATGGCTCTGTGCGCGAAGCGTGTAGTCCATATGCTTTTCGTGATAGGTATTCAATGCTTGTCGCATATGATTCAGAGTGTTCTGGACCATCAGTTCTGGCTGTTCGCTGTACTGGAACATCCATGCCCATTCGCCGCAGGTTTCCGGCAACGCGCCATAGTTACTGGTGATGACCAGACAGCCCGACATCATTGCTTCCTGCGCGGCCATGCAGGACGTCTCCGCATACACAGACGGATAGACAAAGACATGTGCATCATCCAGTGCTGCGCGGACCTCCGCATTCGGGCGTGACCCGAGATAGTTGATACAGGGATTCTTTTTCAGAATGTCATACAGCGGCTGAAACTGTTTGTCCTGTTCGTGCCATCCGTAGATATTCAGTGACGAATAGACGTCAAGCGACCAGTCCGTGCGTTCCTTGACTAGCAACTCGGCCGCGGCCCCAAGAATCGCCAGCCCACGATGTGGTGTCGAGGTATAGATAAACTTCAGTGTGCCGTCATAGGGCTTTGGAAAGGCAGTCTCGCGAAAGGGCACCGCATTTTTAATGACGGTGCCTTCGGAATACGGAATGCCCAGTATGAGATTATACTGCTGTTGCTGCCAGTGCGACGCAAAGACCAAGCGACTGAACTGACTGCGATAACTCTTATCACGCAAGACTGCGCTGGCAGGGTCCTGCGGCAAATCCTGCAACCACAGAATACGCGGCTTGTCCTCAAAGGTATACTGCTCTGGGCGCGACATCATAATCTGCACCTGGCTCGTCAGTTCGGGCAGCGCCTCGCGTAGATTAGCAAGAATGAGTTCGGTGCCGCCTTTCGCGGCCGACGTTTCGATCACAGCAGACATAATTATTCGTTATCCTTTGGTGTATCGGTTTTTGGCGTTGTATCCCGTAACGACGAAATGACTTTTTGCGACGTGTTTCGCAAGCGTGCCGCCGCACTGAGAACAGCGAGCTTTTTCCGTATCTCGGTAGGTTGGAAAAGCCAGTTCAGTGGTGGTTTGACAATGCTCACAATAAAAATCCCATCTCGGCATACTAGTGTTAACGTTTCGGCGGACGCGACTCGCCTGCTGCACATACCGCAAACGTGCTGACATCGGCGAAATTACTCAATACGGTTGTAAAGGGCGCCCCCGCCTCATTGAACTCATATCGATACTTGAAGAGCGGGTAGATGTCCGAAAACCGATACTGCTTATTCAGTCGCCCCTCTGTGTCATGCACGACGATGTATTGTGCCCACGGCGCCAATCGTCGAATGTCCACCACTCGGCGTTCCGCCGGCGCATGATCAACAAAGGCCACGCCCCACGGCTGCTCGATGGGTGCATTGTCAAAAGAGGTCACGTACTGCACCTCGTGTGCGCCTCGCACATAATCACGATGCGTGTGAGCCCACCGCACATCTGAGTCATAGGACATCAATCGCCGACGTGATGGATAACACAGCCAATGCAGCACTGGTGTGCTATACAGCCCGACGCCGAGTTCCAATACGGGTCCGGTCGTACGACGCACCGCTTCCATCAGCACAGCGAGATGTGTGCTGTGCTTCCAACTAATATTCAGACGCATTGTGCTGCGATTCTCCGGCGACGCGTTAGTGTCCGACACGGATACCTCATGACCACTCACATTACAACTCCTATTTGATTTTGCCGCACACTTACATTTGGCTGAGGCGGATAGATTCGAACTACCATGTTGAGAGTCAAAGTCTCATGTCCTACCATTGAACGACGCCCCATCTTTACTTATACAGCACAATACGAGTGGAGCCGACGAAGGGACTCGAACCCCCGACCCGCAGTTTACAGGACTGCCGCTCTGCCAACTGAGCTACATCGGCCCGATTACAAATTCTTGTCGCACCCAATTCGCTTGAAGGGCCGCCGCGACATGCCCCATTCGTTAATTAGATATCCAAAATTACTGGGACGCGTAACCTGCACATCCCGACGGTGACACACATCACATGAAGAGAGGTGATAGTCTGCTGGAGGCAACTGACGGTTTTCTGACAGAATGGATGGCGCTATGATACCCTGATACCAGTGCCCGTATCTGTGCCCACACACACCACACACCCATGTCGGTTGTTCGTCGGCAGTATCCTGTTGTGTCATAAACTAGCGAGTCCACTTCTCTTTGGGGTATAGTTGAGTCATGCTAATAACGCTGATCTACGTCATGGTTACGGTATTTGACGTAACGCCAGTCAATACCGACTCCCAGCATCAATCTCTGTCGGACGCATACGAATTGTTGAACGAGCTACGCTTACGAACCCGCCGCTGCGATGGCGTGAAGGTTTCTCGGTTATCTTCATATTCTGCGATGCGCTCAGCCCGAAATTCATCACGAGGCTTCCTCGCCTGCGGCGATAGCGTCTCGGCGAGATGGTCAATGCGATGTTGCTCCGCCGCCAATCGTTCTGGTGTCACGACACCATACAGGGTTGTCTTGATGTTACTGCCATACTTCGTCGAGGTCAAAATGCGGGTCGGTTCGGTCATACTATCCTTTGAAAAATGTTGTTCAGACAACAAATAAAGTATACCACATTAAAATGTCACTGACAAGATCATCCCAAGTGCATTGACTTGTGTGCCGCTAGTCGTGCCGAGATACGGCGAGACCCACAGATTCGTAAATGGATTGTGTGTTGGAGAGAGTGTTCCAAGATTCAACGAGACAGGTAGCACACCAATGCTCGTGGTCGTGTTGCTGAATACTACGGCGGGTGTGGCGATCGCCCAGCGCGTTGTTTCGGTAGCGTGATTGCTTCCGCGTTTCAGCCAGGGCACGGCAAGGACGCCGACCAGTTCCGCATTAAACGCGGTCGGCATAACAAACCCAGTCGTGGCGATGACTTGCCCGAGACCACCCTGCACGCCAACTTTTCTATACCAGTGCGCGGCCGCGCCCGTGGCTACAACCGTGGTCGTTTCGGTGGTCGGAATGAGTGTGCGTGTCTCGCCTGGTCCAATCTCATAGAGACGCACCAAACTCGTCGGCACATTCTTCTCGTTACGCCCTGTCGTATTCACAATTGAAAATTTCTGTGTAAGGGTATAGTCGACCATAGCCCCCTGTGCGATGAAGTGCAATCGAAAATCGTTGAACTCCGTCCGCACAACTGCTGGCACCACCGGCGCGTCATTGATCGCAGGCGCCTCAGGTGTAATCACCGTAACCACGGCCGTGCCAGTGCCCTGCGATACGGCTTGGGCGAGAGACACCGACAACTCCGTCACCTTGACCTTGAGTTTGGCGTTCTCGGTGAACAGGGCATTGACTTCGGTGCGGTCGATCACCTTTACATAC
>CALGTP010000035.1 GCA_937902105.1 uncultured Actinomycetes bacterium | reverse complement strand
TAGTATTAGCCAGCGTGGCCGGGGACGTTTCGGAAACATCCCCAGCCTCCGTTTCTATGTGTTTCCATGGATTTCTATAGATGTCTATTGATTTTCTAGAATCAAGCTCGAGGTGGGATCAGAACAACAGAATTCTGAAAAACAGCAGAGGACTGGTGCCGCTTGCCCACATTAAATCAAGGAGCTGATGTCGTAGCATAAAACATAAGAAAAGATTGTTTCAGCAGTTTCTGCACATCCCCTGTGTACATGGTTACGGATGTGTCGTTGGCTAACATCCATACTCCAGCTTTCATGGAATTGAATAATGTGAAATAGTGTCCACCGCCTGCGTCTCCTTCATGTATTATGGCTGCATGCAACACGTACTCGAAAGTGGGCCCGCCTTGAAAGTGGTCGAGTATCAATGGTATCACTAAGTCGCGACGTTCCTTGAGAAACAGTCCTGGAATCAAAGTAGGAATCCATCTCTTCAGTTGGATGCAAAGAACTTCGGGCCATGCGTCAGTCACGGTGCTTTTATCTCTGCAACCTACGCCCTGGCATCCGTCTTCGCATCTGTCGGGAGCTGGCAGAATCTCTGGCGCGAAGTACTGCCGCAAGCAATCTTTGAGATGGGCACTTCTTCCATCAGGAAATGCAAGTTTCAGATTTTCTGCATATTCATGGTTGATGGTAGCAAAGCCGCACGCGCGACAAGTGGTCTTCGTATGACCTTTCAAGCCACAACGCTTCCAGTACGGAGTCGTGTAAAGAATTGCACTTGCATAATGCAGATGTCCGACTAAGTCGGAATAGGAACTGCAATCAATGGCATTACATGCATCGGAGAGCTTCGTCCAAAACTCGCATACATCCTGCTGTGCGGCCTTGGCGAATTCTGGACACCATCGCCTACGAGCCAGAACTGTGGCAGGCTGAATGCATGTTTTGCAAGGGGACGCAGCTAGCATAGTGATGTCACTTGCTACGATGCACAATAAGCAAGGCCTGTCAACAGGTGCTTCATGCAATGTGGCGTGCTGCAAGAACCAGGAACGCAGTGCAGGTACGGAGGCCAAGGCTATTAGTAAACTGTTTGCATAGCAGGTGTTGCCCAGGTTGTGCTGTCCGCATTGCCACGTCAGAGAAACGTCCTCTAGTCGCTGCGTGTAACCCAATGCTTCATCTATCCGCAATGCTGGTTCTTGTGAAAGATGTTCATTGAACTTGAGAACACGGATCTCAGCAACAGGATTTACAATGGCAAGAACTGTGTCTGCAGAAGGAGCAGCAGGTGGCGCGGCAACAGTCTCAGCGGGGCTGGGTGCTGCTGCAGGTGGAAGGCTCGGTAATCCCGAAGAAGGCTGACATGTCTTACGTCTCAGACGTTCTCTCTTGATGGGTGCATCTGCAGGAGAACATGCTGGCTCAGCAGGATTAGCTGCAGCAGCAACAGAAGCAAGAGAAATATCAGGCTCAGCCGATGGAAGGCTCGGTATTATCGAAGAAGGCTGACCAGTCTTACGCTTCAGTGGTCCTCTCTTTATGGGTGCATTTGCTGAAGAGCATGCTGGCTCAGCAGGACTGGGTGCGGCAGGCACAAATGCAAGAGAGAGATCAGGCTCAGCAGGTGGAAGGTTCAGCAGGATCGAAGAAGACTGAAGAGTCTTACGTTTCAGTGGACCTCTCTTTATGGGTGCGTCCATTAAAGAGCATGCTGGCTCAGCAGGACTGGGTGTAGTGACAGCAGCAGGTGTTGTGGATCTGCGTTTCAAGGGTCCACGTCTTGCTGGCGTTTGTGCAGCAGTCACAGGGACAATGTCTGAGAGGTTTTGTGCTGTCTCCAATTGACGTGTCGCTAGATCCTGTTTGAGAAGGGCATCAATCTGAGTCCAATCAATATCGTCGGAGTCAGTTGCACTGGATGCAAACAAATTGACAATTTTGTCAGGCACCTCATGTATGGCCCGTTTCAAGTTGCACAGCAAACGCTTCTTGGTGCTAACATGAAGTTTTTTCAAACGTTCCATTTCTGCTTTCACGTTGGATGGTGGCCCTGCTTCCAAGGCACTGCGTGGCGGCAGACGCAAAATCAAGAGGCCATCCAGATTTTTGCATCGTGTCAGCATGACATACATGGCAAGCCAAAAAAGGTGCGCATCTTGGCCAGGTGGGGGCCCCAGATCTACGATAGCACTGTCAAAGCTTTCCCCCTGAGCACCATAAACTATAATTGCGTTTGCAGGGATCATGGATAGTTGTGTTCGTCTCACACGCCACTTGATACCATTTAGCAACACTTTGAAAGTTGCTGTAGTTTCAGGGCGCATTATGAAAATTCCTCGCAAGTCCTTGGGCAAAGTCTGGCCTGCCAAGGGTCTCAGTAACTCTCTTGGCAAGATCCAAGGAACACCAGGGACACGGACAATGACAGCATCAGGCATATATTTCAGTTGCATCACATTGGGGTGAACCTCGCGAGCATCGACATAGGCTTCAGCTGCATTCAGAATGATCTTTTCAATCACTACCTCAGCACCATTCATTAAGCCGAGTTGTCTGCAATCCTTGCCTTCCAGCAGCATGCGTGCTCCTTCGTACAGCATGAGCAATGAAGGTTTACGGCCTGTCTTCCGTAAGGTTTGTTCATTTTGCAACAATGACTGTATTTCAGCTCGAATCCCCATATCGGCTGTTTCGACATCATCGCGCGCTGCTACAAGAAAAACAGGAGATGACATTTTGGGTGCCTGAGCCAAAACGGCTTCATTAGACATGGAAGCACGCAAAATGTGTCTTTGAACAATAATCTTGCAGGGAGTGGTAGAAAAGGGTTTGTGCTGCAGGCGAGAGTCGTTGGCATGGATCACACGAGATTGAAGCAGAGCCCAGACATCATCTGTGATGCGGCACTCGCGCACGCAAGTGCACAGAGCACCCAATGAGTTTGGGGCACGGACAATTTTGGTCAAGCAAACGACGTCAGCAATTCGACGAAAGGTTTCCAATCCGCAACGCCGCTCCTCCTTGGTGTCTTCGTTGTCTTCCTCGGCGTCCGATGGGATTGCTTCGTCCTTCTTGATGGTCGTCTTGGTGGTCTTGGGAAAACGAGACGAGGCCTTAACAGAAGAGGATGCTGCTTCAAGACAGGGACCTGCGAAACTACCAGACTGCACAGGAGGTAGCTGCAAAAAGTCTCCGCTCAAGCGCAATTTCAATCCACCCATGAGCAAATGTAGCAACCCTGTCGCAGACCTGGCGCGGCTCTCGATCTGAAAGAATTTCTGAGGACTTAGCATAGATATCTCATCAATACTGGCTTCTTCTACACCCAGCATTTTTTTTTGAATTTTCTGTAAAGTCATGTCGGAAATACGACCTCTGGGGCCTAAGCACGAACCAAATGGAAGATTCCAAGCAGCATGGCAGGTGTTGCCTCTGATTAGGCGTGCAGCGGTGCGTGTCGGTGCAGATCGATACACACAAGTGGATTTTTTGTACACTGCCTCTGTGAGCATATCCTGTGCTTGCAACAAAGCAGTTTTGCCAGTGCCTGCTGCCCCTGTGAACACAGAACAAAAGCGCATTGCATTTTGACTGAGATCTTCTGGTAAGGTAGAATCTTGACCTACAGTGTTGGCTGACGGTCCGGCCTTGTTTTCTGTAGATTCATTTTGACGCAGCTGCAGTTGGCAGGCATGCAAAAGAAAACCCAAGCATTGGCCTGGATTCCATTTTCCACCGGAATCGGGAATGGTGAATAAACCAGACTCCAAGGCCCGAAACGCAGCCTCAATAATGGAAGTAGTGCTATCACTTACAGAGGCAAAACCAGTGGTCATGGCATCTCGGCCTTTTTGCAATGCATCTTTCCAGGCTTGCTCAGAAGGAGACAAGATTTTGGGAGGCAGGCCAGGTTTCACACGGCTGGGAGCCAAGTCATCGTCCGTGGTGACATCTCCGTCGTCCCCTGAATTGCCTTGAGCCAAATTCTCTGCATCGACTTCTACAATTCCGGCATCAAGTTGCTTAAAGTATGACTTTTGTGCTGCCTGCCAGGCATCCATATCAACACAAGACAAAGAACTAGAGCTAACTCCAGACAGTTTGCAACGTGCAATCAAAGAGTCCGATGACATGGCATGGACTACCAGATCTTTCCACCGAGTCTGAGGCACTCGGCAATACATGGCCTCTGAACCTTTTCTTTGAAAAATAGCTTTATGGCACACCAGCATTTCTTGCACTGCTTCATCATTTACAGGCAATTCACCACAAGGATTGTTAGTGGTAGTCGCCACACCTCGGAATGGCTCATCCTCAAGGTCTGCCGCATCAGGGTCGTCTGGGCGCTCACCCCCACGGATTGAATCTGCATCCGAAACTTCCTCCTCTGTCAATTCCACTTCTTCCTCACCAGGAGGCATCCAGTGGGTAGGAACACTGCCGGTAGTGTCCTTATGACGCCGAAAAGACTGCATCATAGTTCGCATGACAGGCATAGACCGTGCTGTCCAATATGGCGCAGACTGCCAAGGAATGGAGCCATCGTCGGCCAATAAAGTACGTGGTGAGTCGCAGAGACCTTGGTCAGCATATTGCTGCTTGACTTGTGCCTCAAGAGCGACCTGTTGTTGAAACCATGTATCGAAATAAACATGGAGAGCAAGCCATGGGTCAGAAGGGTGTGACAAGTCGGCAAAAGCAGGTGAAAGCAAATCAGTCTGAATGTGACGCCATGGATGAAAAAGAAGCAACATGAACAGTGAAAAATAGCCCTTCTCGGCATTGGAACTTGTCTCTGATGGTGTTTTTGGGAACTCCGCCAGAAGAGAGGGCACCATCCAAGCTTGATGTCTAATAATGCAGCAATGATACAAGGGCGCTGTCTGTGGTTTTTGGTGCAGGAATGGGCGACCCTCCGAATCCACAAGAACATGGCTTGGGAAGTGTTGGCTTTTGAGGACTTGGAATGCAGGGTGATGCTGCCAAGAACCATGCGCATTTTGAAAAGCATGCCAGGGCAGCGCAGAGACACCATTGGCATCTCTTTCGCACATGGCTGCAAAGAAATACCAAGGAACGACACCCAGGATGGTGGGACGCCACATATAATCAA
>CALGTP010000034.1 GCA_937902105.1 uncultured Actinomycetes bacterium | reverse complement strand
GCCAAAATGTCCAGAGAACAGCTCATCGACTTCTTGGCCGGCAAAGGCCCGGCCAATGAGGCTTCAAGCGATGAAGGTGATGATGCGCCTAGCAAGCTCGACGATACGACGGATGCCGATTGGGAGGCTGACGATGCAGACATGCCTCTGGCAGACGACATTGCAGCTTACGACCTCAGCACTCCTCCTCCCGAGCCTGAGGATGAAGCCATGATAGAAGATGGCCCGACCGACGTTGGTTCCACCCATGGTGGGACCACGGAGGAAAGGTCAGATTCTACTGGCAAGCTCCATCGCAGAAAGCAGATCGGAAAAAGGCAAACCCTCGCCGATACACTGCCCCTCATCAATGCCCTGGCTGTTAAAGTTCCTTACTTCCCTCCGAAGTCCAGTGACTACAACCATAAAAACAGGCCAGCGATTGTACCATTGAACGATGGCAGCTTCACGCGAGAAGGAACAGAAATAGACAAGTGGTACAGGATCATGATCCTTGTTTGTCACATATTTTACAGACTGTTCGTCAGGGATCCTACCAAACTCGCATATGAATTCGCTGAGCCCGTCAATCAGGATGAAGCCCACATGTGGACATTGTCCGTAATTGACTCTAATGACGTAACGGAGCAGTCTCTTGCTGCGAGCGCCATTATGATCCAAGACCATTCCGTATTCATGGATAACAAGGATATGGCACAAATATGGTCCCAGCCGGCATCCTGCACAGCGATATACCAAGACTCGTCCTTGACAGTCTCGGACCGTCGTTGGTTATACAGTTGCTTCAAAGCTCGTGTTGCCTATCATTACATCACCAGTGATGATACCAAGTACTTGCTTGAAGTCGCACTGAACAGGGTCCCGAAGGGAGAGCGAGAATGGATTGAGGAACAAATCGACGAGATCAAATGTGGCCGTGAGCCAACCACTGCAGCAGCGAGCGTGCAATTCGCCGTTGACTCGCCTTCGGCAAACTGGCCCACTTTGGAACAGCGACGCGCTAAAGGCGGACAATCCAGAGGCGGAAAGCACATCAGGAATGTCCCAGCCCATGGCGGGACACCTGGTGCGTCTTCTTCCTCTTCTGGATCTGCCATGCCTTCAATTTCTGAATACACAAGCGCAAGGCCGTCGGAAGACCTCATAAATGAAGCCGCTTCCTACGCCGCGGTTACTAGAGGCACGCCTCCTGAGATCCCGGTCAAGAAAGCGCCGCCTCCGGTGTTCACACCTCAGGCTAAAGCTATGCCTACCACTGCTGACCGAGTCGCTAGTGGTCTGCGTGACTACCCTCCTGCAGTCACATATCGTGGTGACAATGTCGCAACTTATTGCATGAAGCCTCCTAATAATCTCACACATCGCGTTGAGAAAATGGAGAGGTGCTTCAGAGAAGTTCTCGACATTAATGCTGTAAGGAGAATGTTCCCGCTCGATCAGAGCTCTAACGATATGGTAACAGATAACAACGCACTTGCGCGCATGGCTATCAAAATCCTACGCCATCTTGGCGACAAAACAAGACTGCCATATGATAGGTCAGGAGCCTTCTTCATATATGACCTGGTAAAGTACATTGGATTAGTCGGCCACAAGGGCCGTCCCATGAACCCTACCAATTGGGTGATCCACTTCCCTGTAACTGTTGAAAGACTCATCAGCGTTCTCTCGTCTAACAATGAGAAACAGCGCTTCGAGTTCATCCAGTTCCTGGGCGAGGACAAGCCGTCATGCCTGCGTGCTACGGCTGGGCACTCACGAAATCATATGAGGCTGCTGGATAGTGAACACATGATCTCCCAGCTAAAGCGCATAACAGAAGCCAACAAGCCGCGCTTCCTCCTCCACGGCACGCGTAGAGCCAATTTAGATAGCATCTTGAAGAGCGGCCTCAAGCCCGGTGGAAACCGCGCAGATAGATACGAGACCTTCTTCAATGCTTGGGCTTACGGTGACTACAGAACTGTCTCAAGACCTTTTGACGACACGAGTCTGTACCTGAACGTCAACGAGACGATTTCTACGTACTCGCTGTTCTGGACACGGAGGCTTGATGTGGTATGTTTTGAACACACACACCCAAGCTTCATAGACTATGCTGTTGACAACTCCTCAAGAGACGTCATATATGAGTCACCAGGTCATCGCGAGCGCCAAAAAGGAGATAAGCCTGTCCCTGTTGAAGTGCGCACCACTAATGTCCGCGGTGATCAGGCAATGCCTATTGCCCCACCTCGCGGTCCACCTCCACCTGTGCCAATGACGTACCGTACAGCATGCAATCTCCTCAAACCCGGTGAGATCCACGTACAAAATGAAGCCGGCGGACGCAAAGTCGCCTTCATCAATGTAACTGATCTCTCAGCCGAAGAGATTCTTAATGCCTGCCAGCCGTACCGCGAAAGCGTTGATAAGATCATGCAGGTACGAAATGACCCCGCTGTGATCGAACCTGACGCTGAAGATGACCCCGCACCCCATGGGGCGGGCGACTCTAAGGCTGAAGGCAAGATCCCTACAACTATCAGAGACGATGGGGACAGACTCGTTTACGAGAACGCGGACGCAACAAGGGCACCTGTCAATAAAGAAAAAGCTGTCATCGTCAATGTCCTTGACAAATCCGGCGGTGACGGACAAACTTACAAATGCAGAGGATTAAATGGTAAAAGTTGCAACGCGA
>CALGTP010000033.1 GCA_937902105.1 uncultured Actinomycetes bacterium | reverse complement strand
AGATTATTGATCGATTTTGGAAGCCTGTGGCTCAGCAAGGACTAAGCTGAAGATGTGATGTACGATTGTAGTTAACAGAGGATAAACTACAAGAGTAAAAGGTGAACAGACAGTGTGTACTGTATGTACTGTACAGAATGTGTGGTGAAAAGAAGTCTGAGTCAGGAGTGAAACGGGCGAAGTGACCGGCAGTACGTACTGAGTACGTACTGCAGTGTCACAGTACCCCTCTCCTTTTGGAGATCGATCAGACAATCAAAACATGTATGCACAGTGTGTGAGGGTGGATGAATGAGCTCAGGGTGACATGCGAAGTATGGTCCACGGAGGTATGTGAGGTTTCACTCACTAAAAACCTAAGGGGAAAACCAGCCAAGATAAGGCTGGGAAAAGTCTAGGAAAATCTTGAGAAAGATTCTCCGTGGCTACTTGTGCTCCCGTGGAATGAGCGTCTTCATGGCGTTGGCGCGCAGGTAATCATGGAGCTTGTCCACATGCATGAGGGCCTTGTACGGTTCCCAGCTGTCGCTGGACTCGTCGAATCCAGACCATCTGACGTTGAATTGCAGGGTGGATCGTCGATTGCGGTTGCCGCGATGTCCAAGGATCGACTCAACGATGAACTCTTGCTCATTGTGTTGAGCTACAGTCAACGGATTGGTGCGGATGGGATCGTAGATGAAAGGGCGAAGGTTGTGGATATGTGTAATGATCCGCTTGCCAGATACTAGATCTTCGATTATGTAAATCGAATCCGTCTTATCCATTACTTGGAATGGTCCGCGATGTTTGGGTAAGAGTTTGTTACCGCGACCAACAGGTGGTGTGAACAACACGTATGAGTGAACTGGGTACTCCGTAATACGTGGGTCATACTCGACAAGTAGGTGGCTGTCAGACTGATGCTGGTGAGCTTGTGCTACTTGGAGAAGGGTGTGCTGTCGTGCAACCCAGTTATCCATTGTGTCGGATAGGGCTACTTGACTAGTAGGGTTGGCTGAACCCGGAGCAAGGATCCGATTCGACAATCGTATCGAATTGTTGAGGATGAGTTCGGCAGGAGTGACTCCAGTGGACGTCTTCTCGACAGTGTTCATGATACGTTGTACCATGGGTAAATGTTCGTAAGACCACTTGTCGTGCACGCGTGCGTCAAAAAGCATGGCACGAAGATGCCGCATGACTTCTTGATTGGCACGCTCGACGAGACCGTTCTCCTCTTTCGAGTACGCTGTGGCGAAGGAATGTTCGACCTGCGATAATCGTGATAACTCTGAGAAGAGTTCGTTGCGGAAGGCCGGACCCTGATCAGTGTGAATGACATCGGGTGTTCCGAATCGACCAAAGTGCTGGAATATGCACCCGGCAGCCTCGGAGGCGCCCGTAGTCTTGGTGGGGAACAATTCGACCCACCTCGAGAATGCATCGATCATTACCAGGATGTGGGAGTTGCCCTTGTCATCGACTGGAAGAGGACCGATGTGGTCTATATGTAGACTCTCGAATGGATTGTAGGACGCACAAGTGAATGGATGCGTCTTAATGAGGATTTTTAGTCGACTCATAACTTGGCAGCATGGGCATTGGCGTATGAACTGGGTGATAGTGCGGTCCGTGATCGTGGGATCATTGAGGAACTCTCTGCACTTCTGCAAGCCCCAGTGGCCAACCATGGAGTTGTGTACCGCAGCAATTTGTTTAAAAACTGCATCGGGTATGCGATGCTTCGGCTCAATAGAGGCCAAGAAGGCTTGATGCCGCTTGTGGGCTGGCTTCTCACTTTCGTTTGAAAGCATGTGATTCTCGCACAGGCGCGACAGTGCGTCAGGGACGTACTGATGAACTTCCTTTCCAGGAACATGGCACAGGTAGAAGTCTTTATCCTGCAGATAAAGTTTCCATCGCTGTACCTTCCCGGTCAGTGTGACGTTAAGGTAGGTCAAGTTCATATGGTCAGTCTTCAAGATGAAGTGACGATTGTCGAGTAAGTCCTCGAAAGTCTTGCAGCCAAAGTAGATCCCATAGCACTCTTTTTCCCTGGTTGACCAGTTCAATTGAGCACCAGTGAGAGCTTTGCTGAAGAACCGTATCACTCGGACCTTGCCATTAGTTACCATGTAGAGGTAACCACCGATACCGTAGTCGGAGGCATCAGTTTGGAGGATAGGTGTGGCAGTGTCCTCTAGGAAGTAGAGTTCCTGACAGTTCGATATAGCTTGTTGGCAAAGCTTGAACGCTGCAGAGCTTTCTGTTGTCCAGATGAGCTTGCCAGTCCTCTGGTATTTGCCGAGAGGTATCATGTCTCTCAAGGGTTTCACCATTTCGGTCATGTTCGGAACATGATCTCGGAAGTAATTCGCGAGGCCGATGAATTGGAGCATCTCCTTTTGAGTCGTGGGTTGAGGAAAGTCAAGGACCTTCAATCGCTTCTCTGGGGTGAACGAGGTGCCTGTCGCGGAGACGAGGTGACCGACGTATTCAACCTCTGGGAGACCAAGTTTTGTTTTCTTGGGGTTGACAGCGACATTCTTAGCGCGAAGGCGCTCGAATACTCGTCGGACATTACGGAGGAACTCCGCGTCGGATTTGCCGTGTATGAGTACATCGTCGATGTATATCTCGCAGATTTCGTAAACAAGTCCATTGAGGACCTTGTTCTGCATACTGCGCTGAAAGTAAGGGCC
>CALGTP010000032.1 GCA_937902105.1 uncultured Actinomycetes bacterium | reverse complement strand
ACGTGTGCCAGGACGTAGTCTCTGTGCATGCGTTGTCGACAGCAAAGATACCAGTAACCATGACGCGGCCTCAAAGACCAATGCTCTACTTCGCGATCGGGCGAGTCTGACTCCCATGACCAGATTGTCCACCTGTCCAGACAGTACTCCGCAGGAACTTTCGGAGAGGTACCAACATTAGAAAGAAATGGCCTTGCAAACAGAAGTTTGGCCTCCACACCGGCTTCACTTACAACCTTGACAGCGATGCAAAAAGGTTTTTTGGACCAAGCAGTTGAAGCATCCAGGAGCAACCGAGACACATCTGTGCTATGCAGCATTGCCGGTCCGTGAACAGGACACTCCGACACACCGACCTTAAAGTCTGCCGTGAACCGCTGAAACCGAAAGTCCACAGACACATTGCCCCAAGCACTCCAGTAGACAACGGGGCAACAGCGAATTACCATGGCGGCCATACGAGCTGCAAAACCACGAGCACGATTGAAATCACAGTACAGATACAGGTGGCCACGGCACCGGCTATGTCCTACTATATTTTGGTCTTTCTTGTCGACGAACGGACCAGGCCGAATCTTATAGTAGAGAACGTCTAACTTCTCAGAGCCGACAGCACTCATTGCAGTCGATATGCCAATGAAATCACGCACGATCCAAGGTGCCTTAGTCAGCACAAACAAAATGTCACCCTCACAGATGTTGTTATCTGACTTTCCCATTGCAATAGCGATGTTGTCGGACATGCTGAGTTTCAGATCTGTCGTGAAAGACTCTTGCTGTCGTTTGGCCATTGAAAATTCACCATCCGGTTTCTGTTTCTCGAAATGCTTGATGAGTTCGACGAACAAAACCCTCTGCGCCACGACTACGCCGAGTTGTAGATGGACCATGTATTGTGTTTTCCTTTGGATACACATGTGGGCTAAAATTGCAAGGACGTTGTTCATGTGAGACTCGACGGTGTCACGAAATGTCCTGTTACAACAGTATCCATATGGCTGGATCCACACGACTTGGGCCCAATCAGGGCATACGTGTTCCAAGGACTTGTGTTCTCGACAAGGCAACTCACCTAGCCGGATAGTTGCCGGCGTGGACCCAGTCTCGTCGGTATACTGGACCAGATGCTGGTAACCTGCGGCAACAATTAGAGCATAGAGGAAGGAAGGTAGTCTGAAAGACACGGGCAGCGTCAGCTGCGGCGGTGCGGACTCCCTCAAAGCCGCAATATTTACATTACCAGGATCGATGATTTCTTGGCCATTGACCACAAAATCAAAAATAGCGGCAAGTGCACCACGACCTCTGTGCACCACGACATCTGTGTCCTGTGAGTGCACCAAGGACAAAAAATCGCAGAATTGCTCAGACCAATTACCATTGGTTGACGGTACCCACACCAACGACTTGCATCGTATGCCAGGATCACGCTTTTCAATCTCCCCCACGAGCCGCTTGAGTTCCTTGTTCCTCGGGTCGACAGGTAGCTTGGTTTGCTCGGGGTCACCGACGGCGACTGCAATTCCAGATTCGACCACAAATCCCAATTGGAAAGCATGTGCGGGTGTGCCCGCTTGCTGCGATTCGTCCTTGAGACTGATGTCAGCTTTGATCATTAACTGCGTGTACGCGAAGCTATGCTCGATCACGAAGCCGTCTTCGGTCATAAGAATCACTTTTTGTTGCAGGCTGTGACCAATGATGCGTCGGCGGTCTGAGAATGCAATGTCTAGCCAGCATCGGGGCTCTTCCCGCTTGGATAGCAATCGGATATACTTATTACGAATCTCGATTGGTGCATCCTCTAACAAGTGAGCGATACGGAGACCGCCTTCACGAACGGCATTGACATTCACGGCGGTCCAAAGAACATTCATGTCTGCGACTTCACACAATGCTATCACCAGCACGGCCATCAAAGTCGTCTTGCCAGACCCAGGGAAGCCCTGAATATTGACAGCCTTCAGCCGTTGCTTCCTCACTGTGTAACGACCAGGCACGATCACTGGTGCGTCAGAACAACACACTACAAAAGCGTCTTTCGTAATTACCCATGCTACATACTACATGTTTAAAATAACTGTTGCGCACGGGAACATATTCACTAAAGCCAAGATTCCAATGTCCCAGGATGGTGGCTAAGCCGAGCAGCAACGGGGAATTTTCCTGTAGAAGGAGTTTAAAGAACATCTGATGAAAGGTCTTGCCTAGCTTGAGGAGTGCCACCCCCAACGCTGTCTGTAGCACACGGTCATCATCACTGGGAATCATCATAAGTGCAGAAAGACTGTTGAAGTTTCCAGTGGCCACATCTTGCATGACAGTTCGGTGACGGTCGGCTATGTGGCAATATGCCAGAAACCACGACTGACCCATTGC
>CALGTP010000031.1 GCA_937902105.1 uncultured Actinomycetes bacterium | reverse complement strand
CCAAACTATACAATATAACAAATGAGAAACTGCCGTATCCATGTCCCCAAACCCTATGAATTCACAGGGCAATTTGCCACCCACGGCTCAAATCCCCTATGAATTCACATGGTTTCTTGACCGGGCTTGGAGGAGTTTTAGCTTTCGTTGATAGATTTTGGTAATTTTAAGGTTAGTGGCAAAATCGACGAAAATCGTCAAAATCAGAAAATCGTGCAACGAACAATGTTTTTGCTACCCCTGGAAGCCCTGTCAAGGTTTGGAACCATGGATGGCCCAGATTCCTATGAATTCATGCAGCTTGAAGCTCTGAACCCATTCGGTGCCTATGGATACACTTGAAGTAAGGACATAAGAAACCGAGTTTAAGGTCACCAGTTTAAGGTCGCCAGGGGTCACATAAGAAACTGTAGCCATTTTGGCTCAAGCTGTTTGGGATTGCAGGCAAACGTGAACTTATCATAGGATAGTATACTATTCTGGAGAGCGGTCTCACTCCCGAGGACATGTCGCAGCTTGAGATGCAGTCCTTGTCATTGCTGCTCTTGGCCCTCTTGGCCCTGTGTGCAGCTGCTGCCGTTCCTTCTTGTAGCAGCATTGACGACGACGGAAACTTTTTATTGCAGGCGCTCACGCAGGCGAACGAAGCAACCCTTGTCACTGCAAGGTTGGACAATGCATATGAATATGCCCAAACCAGCTCATTTAACAAGACTGCGGTCATTGACAGCGAGGGTTTCATGAATGAAACTGATGCTACGTGGAAGATGCGCAAGCAAAGGCAGATGAGGCAGGTGCTGCTGCAGCGTGAGGCCCTAGCTACGTGCCCCGACAATGCATGGTGGTCATCGCTTGCTTGCTTCCCAAGCTGTTCATCATCCTCGCAGGACAGCGTGGCAAGATTTTTGACCTGCCGGGAGGAGAACGGTAGTGATGCAGTCCACCAGGGATGCTCCGCTCCTGCAATTAAAGATTGCCCTGGCGAAGTTTTCTGGCAGATCTTTTACGAGCCAAGCTTCAGCTGCATGTTCAAGAGACGCATCGGGAACGCGGGCGAGGGCGGCAAGTGGGTCTGCGATCCTTACTTGGTCGCACAGAAGCCAGAGGTTGGTCAGCCTTGCCTGATCTACTCTGTTGGTAGCAACGGACAGTATGACTTTGAGGAAGCAGTGCACAAAGAAATCTCCTCAGCCTGCGAGATACACACAATCGACAAGAACGATTGGAACCACTACGGCAGAGGCCCCCCCCCCTCATTTGTTACTTATCACAAGTTCACGATGGGAGTCCCGCCAGCGGCAACCTCACTTTCAACCATCGTCCATGAGCTTGGACATGAATCCAGGACGATAGATATTTTCAAGATAGATTGTGAGGGCTGCGAGTGGGATACATTCCGCTCTTGGTTTGGGCAGGGTGTGTACATCCGTCAAATCTTAGTTGAGTTGCACGGAACAGGACACGTCAATGGGAGCAACGCGCACGATTTCTTCAATTTCTTGTTCAACCTGGGCTACGTCATCTTCAGCAAGGAACCCAACACCCTGGGGTGCGGCGGATCCTGTATTGAGTACGGGTTCCTCAAGATGAGCCCTGGATTTGCAAGGGGTGTGCAAACTTAAGACGACACAGGTTTCCCAAACAGCTTACGACTTGTGATTATGGCGTGTCTGAAAGTGACTGCCTTTGTTCAGCAAGCCTCAAGGAAGGCTTTTTCCGAGCTAATGGCAAAATAGTTGATACAAGGATTAAGTCGTGGGGACCTTCTTACGATTAAAGGAACCGATAACGTTAAAGTGCAGCAAACCGACAAGGAACAAACACAACGACAACGTTAAACAAACATCATTATATTTGAGTAATAAGTTTTGCCGCTCGCTCACATGGCATTTTGCATGCAGCTGCCAGATGAGCCTCAGGGAAGACCTGAGTTTCCCATTGCTCCGAGGGCTTTTGCACGGGCCTCCAGCTTGGTCTGCGCAGAGTCTGACAATGCATCTGGATCTCTCTGTCTAGGCAGTGTGAGTTCAAGTCGGGCCAAATGCAAGCGGCCATGCCTGCATGTGACGAAATAGGTATACACATTCAGATTCTGTTAGGTTCTGGAGATTCAAGAATATGTTTGAAAGGTTTGCTGATGGGTTTGGGGGGTGACAAGCAAGCATAGAGAAACACAAATTTACGTTCGAAGTAGGCAACAATATGAACATACATATGGCGCATTTCTGTCATACAAATGTTATTCTGTTGCTAGTTTTGGGTTATGTTTGGTAATGGAAATTAGATATGGTGGTTTTGGTGGTTTGGTTGATGGGTGGGGTCGGGATATTGCCTACGATAGCGGAAAATCAAGTTTCCCCTGAACCCGGCCACTTCATC
>CALGTP010000030.1 GCA_937902105.1 uncultured Actinomycetes bacterium | reverse complement strand
ACCAAGCGGTAGCCATGGCCTACTACTACCGCACCTCGGTTGATGATCCAGTTCCGTTACTGACGGTTTTAGCGGAAGAAATACTTCTCAGCCAGCAATTGGAGAGTGGACGAATGGTGCAAATGCTCCGCTCATTTGGCGTCAGTGAAGTCAATGACAGCGGAAGAAGCATGGGCTGGATGGGCCACGAGATGGCCATTGAAGATATGGACGGTCTAGCGAGCCAAAGTGAACTAGACGCATTTGCAGCAGCGTCGGGAGATGAAGCATCGCGCATCTTCGCCACCTTGATGATTCAACACCACCGAGGTGGAGTAGCGATGGCGACGTACGCAGTTGACAACGCATCAAACCGCGCCGTGATTAGTCTCGCTCAATCAATGGTCAAAGGACAATTAGGCGAAATTATTGAACT
Organism: uncultured Actinomycetes bacterium; assembly: GCA_937902105.1. GTDB lineage: Bacteria > Actinomycetota > Acidimicrobiia > Acidimicrobiales > Ilumatobacteraceae > Casp-actino8. The sequence continues at coordinate 1,901 of CALGTP010000030.1, read as the reverse complement.
ACAAAAAGTTCTTGATTCGTTGAGTTGACTGCGCTCCTATTAAGGGGCAACTGTCGTTGTGCCGACAATCGTCGATGTCGCTTTCGGCACGGTACTGGTCGTTGTAGCGGCAGTGGTCGTTGTCGTAGCCGGCACGGTGCTCGACGTCGTCGTCGTGTAATTCGGATCCACCCAATTAAATCGCGGGCTTTGTGCCCCGTATTCCTCAGGTTCCTTGACGCCATCAAAGACAAAAACTTGGTCACCTTTGGACACCAGCGTTTGGAAATATTCAGAAATATGCATGGGCAAACGGATGCATCCATGTGAAGCCGGCACGTCAGGAACCTCTTGGGCCCCGTGGACCGCTATCCCCTTATTGAAATAGACAGGGTTATACATCCCGCCAAGTTGACTCTCGCGTCGCCCAACAACCAGGCGGTAGAACTTGTAGACGCCACCTGGAGTCCACGACACACCACAGACACCTTTTTTGATCGCTTGTGTACCTGTCTCATTGTCTTGCTCTCCAGGTGAGATAGTGACTTCTTCGCACCACTCTTCATCTGTCCCAGAAGAAATATGAGTGATGATCGCCGGCACATTGTCGCGGAAAACAATGAGCACCTGCTCGGGCAAGTACACCTCGGTGTGATTGGGTGTTGAGTCCGGTCTGCGCGGCAAGATCTCAAGTGGGTCCTGCATCCGACTCCACATTTGTGCATCAACCTTGCCCGTGATGTCATCCCGCGGCACACCCATCACCAATTTTTCGAAAGCCCATATCGCTTGACGAGTTCGTTCACCAAAGACCCCATCGGGTTCGCCTGGATCAAAGTTCAGTTCGATCAAGCGATCTTGGACCATTTTGATCTCCGCACCAGCCGAACCTTTGCCAACTGTTTGCGAGAGTGGAACTTTGATAATTGGTGACACTGTAGAGCCGTTGAGAATTTGATCAATCGTAGTCGTCGTCTGTGAATCGATGCCCGAAGAGTCTTTATTGGACGCCACCACTCCAACCACAATCACGATCAGTAAGACCAGGGCAGCACCGATTGCGGGAGTCCACTGATTGACTGGGGTGACCTGAGACCGCGACCGTCCGACCGTTGGACGGCGAGGGTTTTGCGAGTCAGACATGCTTCACATTCTACAGCGAGGGCCTCAGAGCTAAACTGTCAGCGCTTAATTACTGGCTTGATGGCACGTAATTCACGACGCAGTTGCTGCATCTCTTGAAGAATCTTGAAAATCACCGAAGGCGATGAAAGAGTCGAGACACCGCGGGTTCGTGGGAAATAATCCACTCCGAATTGCACAATGTGATACCCCAATTTGTTAGCCCGCAGTACGAGTTCGGCATCAATGAATGAGCCCTCACTCTTCAACGAAATGTGTTCGAAAATCCGCCCACGACACAATTTGAAAGCGAAATTGACATCGCGCATTTTGAGGCCGAAAAAAACCCGCACTAAAGCGTTATAAAAAAATGAATAGACCGTGCGGACATATCCCTCACCAGTGCGATCATGGCGATAGGCGCTCACGATGTCGGCGTCATACTGACGCATCAAACGACAAGCTTTTTGCAACTCATCCATATCAAAAGGCAAATCGGCATCAGTGTAGAGAATCAAATCACCACTGCTGTGAGCGAAACCAGTCTTGATTGAGCCACCCAATTTGCGATTCTTCGGATGGTGCACAACCTTGACGCGTGAATCATTGGCGGCCGCTTCGTCAGCGAGTTGTGGTGTCGCATCGGTGGACGCGTCATCAATAATGGTGATTTCGTAGTCCGCTATCTCGCCCGCAGCCATCAGCGATTTGCCCGCCTCATGGGCAGCGGACAGAGTCTTAGCAATGTAATCCTCTTCGTTCCACATCGGGAAAAAGAAGGAAAGTTTTTGGAAGTGCGC
>CALGTP010000029.1 GCA_937902105.1 uncultured Actinomycetes bacterium | reverse complement strand
GATCGATTCTTGCCCGCCCGCCAACTTTAAATTTTAACTTTACTAACCGATCAAGTCGCCGCCCGCCCGACTTCCTCGGCCAAACCCAGTCTATAATATTAAAAACATATCTCCGCCGGCTAGGCTCCCTAGCACGTGAATCTGGCGGCTTCGGTGTCATTTTGCACGGCGGTCACGAATATGTGCTCGGCTTAGCGAGGCGGTGAGTGGAAGGGATAGACACCGTTTAACCCTTCTACGGCTAAGCCTGGTTTTTAAGGAAAGGACTAGTACAGTTATTAAGAAAATTAATATATAAGACTCTTTCAAAGCCAGGCTTAGCTGTGGAGGGGTTAAACGGTGTCTACCCGAAGAACTCGTCGCCTCGCCAAGCCGAGCACATGGCCGTGACCGCCGTGTAAAATGACAGAGGTGCCGCCAAATTCATGCAATCAGCATCAATGGGACGAACGTGGCTGAAGGTTTACTAGGGAGACCAAAATCGACAGAGACTGGGGCCTTTGCGTCCAGTAATGATAATTTAATAGAAGCGATCAATGCTTAAACTTAACTATCAGAAGTCGCGGTCCCGATCAATCAAACTGCCGAATGCCTGCATTAAGCATCGATCTCTCCCTCAACTCTGCAGGCACGAACCTTGCTGATGTAGAGCTCCTGTTGAGTGGCGACACCGTGAGTTACTTGTCGGATCGGGATCTCTTGCACGGTACTTTGCTGCAGTGATGATGTTAGCAGTTAACTTCTATTATTTTAAATTTAGAAGTTAAGGATGGACTTTCCTTCAACCGCCGCCGAAGCACAAGCCGGACCAGTGGTGTACTTTCCAATTGCCCGCACCACTGTGAATGGTCGAGTTTATGAAGAAGAGCTCCTCGGCATACACTACGTAAGTTTTCTGGCTCTTCAGCTTTAGGTATGTTACCCCAGGCCTCCCGCGTCGAGCCTTCAGCGGTAACGCCTAATAAAAAGACTTCGCTAAGCAACTGCTGATCAAATCACAGTCAAGAGGCTCCGAAGGCAACGATTTGTCGAGCTCCAAACCGAGCATCCCGACGCCACTCCCGACTCAATCACAGATGTTATCGACGGAGAGTTTGGGCTCGATTTCGACGACCCTTGGTACGTCTAAAAACTTGAGAGACAGACATAGAATCAAAATGCTGAGAACTATGAATCGGGCACAATCCTCGTCGCGGTAGCCACAGCCCAGCAGCCTCCCATAATGAGCGCAGAAGACTTCCCAAATGAGGGTCAGTCGGACTCTTCTGAGGAAGCAGACGAAGTTGCCAAACCTTGGTCGATGAACGCTTCGCACGAGGCTTCTTGCGAGGGTACAACAAAAGCAGGTATGACTTACGAATCCAGCTCAGAAGAACTTGATAATTTGGGCGCCAAAAATAGCGCGGCAAGTGTAAAGAAGCGGAGCAAAAAGGCGGGATTGAAATCGGAAACACTTCTTTAGAAACATGAACAATCTCAGTTGGAATTCAAAGCCTTAGCAGCAAGAAAGCTTTGCAAGTACAATTGGGCACCCGCGAATTGTGTCAACACTTCCCCTTCAATTGAATAAGCTCAGCTGTGCATCGAAAAGATTACCAAACATGTTGCCTTTTACTCTGAGCTGCAGGCTTCGAAGGTGCCCCCTGCAGAAGTCACTCTAGACTGGTTGTCTCTCCACCACGACATTTGCGAAGATAAAGAGGATCCAAAGGCAGAGTCGCTTTTCTCATTTGTTCAGAAGTACGCGAAGCACGAACCGTTCACAGTCATTTTCCGCCCAAACCCAGCATACAGGCGGCTCGATTTCACAGACCAGGCTAAGATCATGTCGAGTGAAGGCTTCTTCGAGGACACCCCGGAAAACGCTGTTACTCTGTTCAACCATGTTTTCGGTGAGACGGGCTTTAACCTAGCGAATCTCGAAGAAGTGCAAGATAGCCTAAGCGCGAAAATCGTCAAACAGTACTACGAGCGACCCCGCACAGTGAAGGAGTACTGCATATAGGTTTGGAGGTAGCATGTAGGCGCGAAAATAGCCGTATAAAACTTAAAAAAGGAAAAGAACAAACAGAAGCTTGCTTCACTGGCCGCAAAACGCAAAGGTACAGAACCCCCCGAAGTGGAAGCATAGCCTGGCGCAACAGAGCTCTACCACAAGTTGATGCAAGGGGTTGCTTACACGCCTTAGAAGAAGAACACTTTCAATCAGTTCTACGTTGAATGCAAGAAGATATTATGCAATCATGCCCTCACGCTTAGACTACCGCAATCGCTCAAGGAAAGCTACGAAGCCTGCGGAAAGCGCTTTGCAGCTGCATTCAGAGAGACGATAGAGCTGCCGGATGATGTTCCCAGCTTCATTGCAGGGGCCGTGAGTCTCCTGTCAGAAGCCGCCAAAGCGATCGCACGCAAAAATTTGGCTGACGCAGCTCGCAGCGTGCTACGCAGAGACGTTGCGTTCCAAATTTGCGACTTGTTCCCGA
>CALGTP010000028.1 GCA_937902105.1 uncultured Actinomycetes bacterium | reverse complement strand
AGCGCAGGTTCGTAACGTACGAATGACTGATTCGACGACCTCGTGTCGTTCAAAGTCATTCCTGTTCTCCGACTCCAACTGCAAAGAGCAAGGCTAAAGCGCACAGCGCTCCACCCACGAGATAAGGCGAACCGATTGACACATGGTCATACAAAACACCCGCCAAGGCTGGACCAGTGACGCGACCGATGGCATTGACACCTTGTTGAAAACCAAGCGCTTCGCCACGACGATGATCGGGCACGCGACCCGACACAAGAGTTGACAAGTTGGGCGCGACTAAACCTTGTCCAACTGTCAACAAGGCCAAAGCAACAATCAAGATTGACCAAGATTCAGCGAAGGCCAGAATGATCAGACCGACGCTGTTGAGAACTAGACCAATCTGCAACGAACGCTGAGTCCCAAGTTTGGCGTTGATCGGTGCAATGAGAATGCCTTGCACCACAACGAGGACTGCACCGATACCAACAAAAATCGCTGCGATGCCACCCTCTGTCAGATTGAACCGATTGCCAGCAAGTAGCGAGAAGGTGGCTTCGAATCCACTGAATGCCACGATGGCTGTGAAACCAGTCAGCGCTAAACCCCAGAGGCGAATTTTGATGCTCGTCCCTTGACTGCTGTGCATGCGAGCTTCGTCACGAACCCGCGCAGGACGAGTCTCAGGCAAGCGGAACCAAGCCACGCCAGCGTTGATCAGTGCCACCGTTCCCGCCACGAAGAAAGGAAGGTGCTCGCCACCTAAAGATGCCAAGCCACCGAGGGCCGGACCCACCACAAATCCGACGCCGAAGGCTGCGCCCAAAAGCCCCAACAAACGCGGACGTTCACTAGGCGGAGCAAGGTCAGTCACTGCACCTTGAGCCACGGCCACACTGGCCCCCGATGCTCCGTCCAAAATACGGCCAAGAAAAAGAACCCACAATGCCCCAGCAGCACCAGTGACAAACGATCCCACCGCAGTTCCAAGTAAGGAAATCATGATCACTGGTTTGCGACCGATGCGATCGGAAAGACGCCCAAGCAGTGGAGCACACACCAACTGCGCAAGGGAGAATGAGGCGAAGAGCAATCCAACCTCGAGACCGCTGGCACCGAAACGCTCTGCATAACGGCCCAAAATAGGAACAACGATTCCAAAACCCACTAAGTCAAGGGCCACCGTCACCCAAATAGTTGCGAAGCCTTGTGGGAGCGGAACCTTGGCAGTTTTTTCTGAGCGGATAGACACCTTCTTGACCACAATGATTCACCAGCCGTCAGCGACGAACGGTGGTACCAGCCTTATTGGTTTCGACTATCCATCCTGCTGCCATCAGTTCGCCCCGCAGCACATCAGCAGTAGCGAAATCTTTTGCTGAACGCGCCGCATCAAGTGCCTCAGCCTTAGTGGCAATATCTTGCGGCACTGCTACGGCCTGCTTCAGTTCAAGTCCGAAGGCTTGACATATCTCATGCACCGCTGCAGACAACTGCGCAGCACGTGAATCATCAGCATCCAAGGCTGTGTTAGCTGCACGAACTGTTTCGAACAACAACGCAACTGCTGAAGGTGTATCAAGATCATTGTCCATGAAGTCGCGGAACTTAAGCATCACATCACCATCGGGTGCAGCACCTGAAGAAACAGATACAGTGCGCGCCGCGAACGAGTCAAGGCCAGACAGTGCATTGACTGAAGCATCAATATTGTCCTGGCTGATACGCACTGGGCCACGATAATGAGTTTGCAAAAGCACCAAACGATAGGCACGCGGGTCGTAATGCTCTACGAGATCAAGAAGATTCGCTACATTTCCCAGGCTTTTCGACATCTTTTCACCCTCGGCATCAATGACGAAGCCATTGTGCATCCAGTGGTTGGCGAAAGTTTTTCCGAGTGCAACAGCTTGCGCACGCTCGTTTTCGTGATGCGGAAACTTGAGGTCCATGCCGCCGCAATGCAGATCAAATCCCTCACCCAAAAGATCCAAACTCATGACCACACATTCGCTGTGCCAACCTGGTCGACCCGCGCCCCACGGCGAATCCCACGCTGGTTCACCGGGCTTACTAAATTTCCATAAAGCAAAGTCGGCTGCATTCTTTTT
>CALGTP010000027.1 GCA_937902105.1 uncultured Actinomycetes bacterium | reverse complement strand
CGTGCGACAAGCACATCGGCAAACGGACTTACAGCCACTGCTAAACACTGTCCCAGGGTTGCCTTGCACACAGATTTGCAATCATGCGATCGGCAGTTGGCAGTCGGTGCACGCATTCGCTGTCACATATAATGCGCACGCCACTGTCATTGATCGTACCGTCATACACAAATGCTGAACTGACAACTTGGTTCCGTGTTACCAAACAGTTGGCCCGACATTGCAGCTGCAAAGCAACAGCTAAGCTAATCCATGAATGTGATATGCGCGCATTAGGCCACGCACTTGTAAATGGTTTTACACTCTACCTCTGCGACACTGTAGGCGTAACTGCATGTGTGTGTGAGCTTATGTACACATCACACGTCAATCTGTTGCTGTTGCTGCTGACCTTTTAGTTCTTACTTTCTTCGTACCATGTGCAAGTCATATTTGTACGGTACACATGAGTGAGTTAGCGATTGGTGGTCGATATGCTGCCATGCCAGGCTATGTCCAACTTCAACGACATACTTGGAAGTCTCGTGGCAGTGTGTGCTTCGTTGACACCACAGCCACTAGCACCGCCAGCTGCCCCGGTAATGGTTGACGGATTGGTGATAATTGGAGTCTGTGAGCTATGCTTTGCCAGGGGTGATGAGCAGGTGCATTGTATTGCTGCTTCACATGCCAACGATTACATGATAATCATAATTGATAATCCTAACGTGATCAACGACAACTATGTCTCATGTGACTCCAGTGCACAACATGTACAGCAGTGCTATTCAGCGACCACATCACATGCCATTTCAGTTTGAAACGTATACATGTTTGAATGTAGTCCCATGTAGTACTATTGCAGGACGACCCTGTGTCCGGGTGCAAACCCTACTCGTGGACACACCGGGACCCCGTATCGCACCGATGCATCAGTCGCCTTTGCAACTGGTGCAAAGCAGTCGTGCGCAAGTTGTGGTGTCCATAGTTGATTGATAATTACACCGACCGGCTAATTATGCATCCGATGAGTTTGTCAAATGCATTTAACAACATCGGTTCCTTTGTGCATCAGCTCCCCTGTAACTACGAGGTGGGAGATGGCAGAACCGCAGCACAAATTCAAGAGCAAACTTGAGTTCCATGAAATTGTCAAGAAGGACCCGGCGAAGCGTGACCTCCTGATGCAAGGTAGGGAGAAGTTCATCTTGCTCAGGGTGCACAAGAACCGCGTGCCCTGGTGGCAAGATTCATTTTGCACGTGTGTAGGCACTGTGTGTGTGTGCTGCCTGATGAGACATTTACACAGCTGATACGACAGAACACACATGTCAAACCACCTACTTAGCTGTAGTTGCATCTGTTGTTTGCCAAACTCGACTAATTTAAGCTTGCGCTGAGGCCAAGAGTGCAAGTTGCTTGTTTGACGACGATAATTTGAGTATCATGCTGGCGGGCCGCGTGGAAAAACAGCAGTTCAAAGACACTTGTTGTATGTTTAAAGAACATCACGTGAATTTGTGGTGTTTCACCTGGATATCTTGCGAATGCGTTCAGCATGTTGTAATCACCTACTACTTTGATCTACTTTGCAAGTCGCACGTACACCGCCTAAGGACTTCCAGCTAAGTGAGCCAGAACTTGATTTTATACCACTCGACACAATCAAGCTCTGGATGCCAGGGGTGGACCCTAAGAAAATATGTTCGGCACCAATTATCACAATTCCCCGACAAGATGGCAGCACATTGGAAGGGTATGCATCTCAAGTGCATTTAACATGGATCTGATTTAACGATGATTGCGACCAATGCCATCTCCTTGGATACATGGTTCAGACCCACGTGAGTTGCATGATTCTTTGTGAACAACTAATGTGACTCATGTTAGCGATGCTGCGTGTGATTCATATGGCCCATTTGTGGTTGGCTGTTCGCAATTATAATGAGCCAACCGCTGTCAGGCCACTTATGCAGAGCACTGGAACCCACGGCCTGGCACCTTCAGGGTTAAGCAGACTGACACTGGGACGATTTTACCATAACACGTTGTTCCACCAATGGACGGTAGTAGCGTTACCTATGTTTGACCAAGTTGCTAGCGAATCGTTGACATTAAATGTTCACTGTGCGTGCTACGTTTCCTTAAATTAGAGTTCCTGCAATGGCTTCCTGCTCTAAGGAAGTGCTGAGGGCACTGAAGACACAGACAGTGATGATAGAGAGCGAGAGTGTCTTTGATGGGGAGATGCAGGACCGTATCTCAATTTACTCGATGACCAGCCTTGTGTCATATGTGCACTGTGTGTTAATCACATGCCGCATCACATGCGACTACATGTTTTGACAACTCCATTCCTGCAGCCTCAATTGTGACACCTTCAGATGGTAACGATTCATTGGCAATGTCATTTAATGACCGAGCTAGTATGCCACCACTGACTGTCGCTAACTGCTGACACATCCATGTGCCATCGTGCTCCAGGCGTCCTTCAACCGAGTGTCGGGCGATGTCAGCACTGGACAGCTGTCCAGTATGTCGAAGCAGAAGGGATCGACGCTTGCCTGGTGGGTCCGGTATATATTTCATAGTTGTTGTTGTGATGCCCCACCACGGTGCAGACATTTCGGCGTTGTTTAAAGTTTGGATGATAGGCTACTGAATAGTATGTTGCGATTGACATATCTGAGTGACTAACAATCAGGTGTTGCTTGATCACAGTCAATGCTTCCATGCGTCACTGAGTTATCAATCTGTGTGAAATTACGCAGCTGCTCCGAGGAAACCGAAGAAGGGTGCCCCACATGCTGCCCCGGTGTTCCTGACATTCAGCAAGCTGTGCAACACACTGCAAGGCATCACTGACGCAGAGCCCTCTAATGCTACCTTTGGTCAGCTGGCTTTGGCTGGGTCTTCAACGTCAAGTGTATCTAAGCTGTGCTATAATTGTCATCAGTGCCAGGTGTGTGTCCATGATTTCATTTTATGAATGGGTAACAATACCATGCCACGGTGGCTGTATTTGCATTGTGTATTAGTACAACTTATAGACCTCAGATATCAGATAGATACATTTCTTATGTTATGTGTGTGTGTCAAATGCCTGATTCACACGATCCATGGGATTATTTGTTTTTGCCTGTCGTATTCAAGGTGACAGTTGTTATCTCACTCAGCTGGTTTGACATGTTTGTTATGCCACCTATCCAGAATAAACTGTATCAGTCCTGAAACATCCCTAACCTAATGATGGCTGCGACATCCAACGCGCCCCAAGGGCGGATCACGTGAGTTCTTCGGTGTCCTCCCCCCCGCCACCAGCCCTTCCCCCTGCACCAAGTCTCCTAGGGCAAGGGCAAAGCCGATGACAGAATCTGCGCGTGGCTCTGCGTGTGGTTCTGTGATTGGGGCTGATGAGCAACCTGATGAACCTGAACAACAGCCCAATGCTGAGCACAAAGATGACGAAGCAGCAGCAGGCAAACCCAAAAAACACAAAAAAAAACGCCGAAGTACTGCGAGAAGAACACAACAAGGACTGGGCCCAAAACCACCTAACTATACCACGTCATGATGATTTGATTATCCTTACTAGGCTTGATCAGATATTAGTTCTAAATACCCCACACCCTAAACCCCTGTGCAGGCGAACGACCTCCTGCTTAAATTGAAGACCGACGCGCGCAGCGTGAAGGGCACCCAGTTCCCAGCTCTCATCAAGGCAATCATCAACAAACTTAACAAGGTGCCTTCTGTCCTGATGACAGACCCCGAGGCCATAGTTCAAACCAAGTAGCACTTGATATGTTTAACGTAATGACTCATATGACGATACTTACCAACCAGCAGCATAATAACCTATGACCATCCAAAGTGAGTGGTAATTCGATGACCTACGTACAGATACCTGGACAGTGCGTCGATACAATTGTTCTGCCTACTGTTGACGGTCAGTGCTCGCGGATCTTGTTTGTGCATGCCCAGTCACATTTTCTTTATATCTCTGTCAGTCACCGAGTGCAAACTTTACACATCAGCAACCATTACTGCCTGTCCTGATTTGCAGGTGCTTTCCCTGATTGAGGATCTCACTGCAGTCCTGCCCAAACTCGAGATAGGTGTATCCCTAATCAAGTGCATCGCTAAGAAGAAACCAGACACGGACGACCTGTTTAACCTAGATGCTGCACTTTGGGAGGCAGCACGACATGACATTTCGGTGTCCAACGATATTATCCTATCAGGCGCCAATCGCATTATCGACCTGGCGGTTGAACGGCTGTTAGATCTTGCGACATGGGCTGGTGACCCGTCAACTTGTGATATCATTATGCTGTACAAGGACACAATCGATTTACAACACACTGGTGTCAAAAATGCATCTGGTATGCTGGTTCTCAGGTTATGCGAGGACTGCATTGTTGGCTTTGGCATTCTATTAACACTGATCTCTCCAATGTTCAATGTGAATACTTAGCATGCTGAGTTTGATAATGCTAATACTGAACATGTCCCAAACACTGCATTCTAAAACACCTCATCCTCTGACAACAGGAAAAGCCTGGCGCATCGCGGTCCACCTTGCAGGCTAAGAGCATTGAGCGGGTGGTCGTGGCATGTGTGACCATGGTGAGGCACGACTGTCAAACGAACAATATGTTCACTATTCTATTGATCATGGTGGGTAGGTCCACTGGCAATCACATCTAAAATGCAACGTCACTGAGCCGATGCCAAGATTACCTGTGCAGTACAACAAGAACAATGCAGCCACACACATCATCAATGTTGTTCGAAACTTCGACATTGTAAAATCAATAATATCGTTAGTGCTAGTTGTGTTGACCCTGCAGCAAACATCCGGCAGAGATCACCTGCGAGGGGTTGAATGGTTTCCTGGCTTCGTTGCCCAAGACTAAGAATGCGGACATCGATAGGCAAGTTGCCACTGTACTGCGGCTTGTGAACAGTTCTCAATTAAACATAGACGAGCTTAAAATCATATTGCAGATGATCAGGGATGGTCAGACTTGCAACATCTACAGAGCAATCAAGTTGGTGTGTGGCCCACTTTTGGAGAAGGCAGGCAAACTTGTGGTCGAGCATGAACAGGGTAAGCTAGACGGGATGAATTTTGGTTGCCTACGGTGGTTTGAACTCATATGGTCCACTAGGCCTAATGCGTAGCTAGCCCCAACGTACTAAATATGTAAAATAAATAAACACTTTATATAACGCATGTGAAACACTCATCTCGGCTGTGTAAACGTGATTTGAGTCTGATGGTTAGGTGAACATCAAATAACAGTTCCATGTGTAGGGCATCGACCGGCAACTTGCAACACCTCATTATGTTTCGATGTTGGTGTAGTCCTTGCATATCCTGTTCAATCGTGTTTTGCCTTCATAGTTGTGGGTAACTCGTGTTTACTCATGTAGTGTGTGTTTTGGACCATACTTAGTTGGTAAGGAAACTCGCTGAAGTGGACGAAGCCCTGGACGCCATTGCCAAATCAGTGGCCTCACGAATCCAAACGTATTCGGAAAACCTCCCAAAACTTGCCGTCTGCGTCAACACGCTGGCCAACTCGATCCTCAGCAGCGCCGGCGGTGTGACTGACCAACGTGTGTCATTGGCAAAAAAAGCCGGTGACATCGTGCAAGCCTCGCTGGCCGATGTTGGCCATGGTGTGTGCGCGCAGGCCATGGTACCATGCGTCACATGTGTCGGTGTGGTGTGTCAGATTTCCATTGCGACGCATGTTTTTTCCAGCCGACACTTCTCAAACACTGACCCCTGCGCTAGGTCGCCCAACTCATGAAGCCAGAGGTGCCTGATCAAGATTTGATCGAGTCAACAAAAGCATTTATGGATACTGCTCTGGAGGCATGTCTTTTGGTCCAAACTGGTTACATGGTAATCGGTAACTCGGCATAACTTTGCCGAGCGATATGATAACCACACACACACCACACCCAGCGACGCCATTCAGATTATCTATTTACACAGGCCAACCTATCCAACTAAGCTTGCATTATGTATAAAACATGCCCAAACATCTAGAATCATTGCTTGAACGCCTGCCCTGAATGTAGGATTGCTCTTCACTGGTGGAACTTGGCTCGAAGCTCTACGACCCTACTAAATTCCCACAGTGGTGGGAATCAGATATCAAACAGGATATGGGCTACAAGTTCACTCTCATCAAGAATTCCCAGCACTGCTACGAATTGCCATCTCGAGTACATGATCCCGGAATGGGAGCCAGCCATATCACAGAGACAGCAACATTGCTCAGCCATGCACAGAGCCTTTAATTCAGTTAGTGTGATTATGATGTACTCTGTGTAAGAGATGTGTGCGGTGCAAGGGGTGAAAGCTGATTATGTTGTGGGGTCGTGCAGGGTCAAAACACAATGCCTAATCCAAGCCCACCTAAGGAATGCATGTTCCGTGTACGCGTCAGAGATGAAGGTCGACATGATCGATTTCAAGGGCCTAACGGCGATCAGTATTCTGCTACTTAGCACGGCGACCAACTCATTGACGAACACAGGCCTGCCAGCTCTTCGGCAGCTGCTCAACCTGGCGCCCGAATCTTGTTCGCACAGTACCATCCACACAGCCCTATACTTTGCAGACACACTTAGACAGCGAACATGTAACGTCCAAAAGCATCAATATTTATAAAAACGAATACAGCTGCTTGGCCTGTACTTTCATGTTGCACAGTACCACCCAAACGTACCAATAGTTACATTGCTACATTCCCAACATAACATATGACGAATGTGCGGTCCAACACATACCCGACAAACGTTACAATGCGTAATTATAGGACCGATGCACCCCGCATGTGTGAACCATTCAGGGTTGAGTTATATCTACTTAAACACTCAGGACAGTCTTGCGAAGCTCATGAACGACGAGCCGAATGCCGACTACAGCTCCCTCCTCAAGTTCGATGGTGAAACCATGACCGTGGCGCGTAATGACATGGCCATCTTCAACGCATTTGCGTCATGCCCACAGCTCGCCGAGGTCATTTTTCCAAACACTCTGCTTTGATGTTAGTGACATGTTGCACACTGTTGTGTATCATTCTTAGCGACATATTTGTGTAAATCGGCATGTTTCTATGTGGGGTGATAACTTTTGTTGGTGTCCTTCTCTGTGTACGAATGCACGCACGTGCGCATGTTTACTTACAGACAAATAGACAGACAGACAGACAGACAGACAGACAGACAGGCAGATCATACAGATCAGACACACGTACCAAGGTTGATCAAAATTGCTTAAACAATGGTTTCAATCAGTTTGAGTGGTAAACGGTGCTGCAGTTGACTTAGCCACCACCATCGGACCCCGCAGGCGTATTATGCCACCGCCAGTGGGCAGCCCACCCTCCCGGTGGCAGCCCTGGCATTGGTGAAGCTTGCGCCTGGGATTCGTTGCATAGTTAAGCTCTCGGGGGGAGAGAACATTGTCACTGTTGGGCGATTGTTGGAGTCTCGTTCTTGTTATAGTGCCGACACACCGGGTGTCACGGTTTTTGTTTTACCAGCCTACTAATCCAAACGATATCTAAGGATTGAGTCACTTGCATTTGCAGCTGACAGGATCCTGTCATGTTCCGAGGAGGTGTCTGGTTGGTTGGATGATGTGCGGGTGCATCAATATTTGACATCTGTCCAACGCTTCGAAAAATCCACTAATCAGGGTGCCGACTTCAAGTTCGATATCGATTCCATAGATACCTGGTTCAACCTCGATTGTGTGCCTGACTTAACATGTTTGGTGTCATCGTGTGTGATTTGGTGTTTGTGTCTCAACACGGATGACAAATGCAGTTGGCTGCAGTTGACATTACTGACTATGATGCATCCGATTCCAACGCCATACACTAACAACATGCGCAGGTCAAGCAGCTGATCAACAACACCAAGAAGGTAGCTTTGGGCCTGGTGACCGCTATGAACATAAAGGCATCCGATGAGATTGCGACTATCTTTGCAAGGATGGATGCCGACTCTCAGGATTTCGAGAAGGCTGTTTCAAACTTGGTCAATGAGGCAGTGTGCTGTTTCCGTGCATGTGCAGATTTAGTGCATTGCTGGTTGTCCCTGATAACATCAGCATGGCAGCTAAGGTCTTAGAGTTCAAAGCGGTACCAGACGATCAAACCATCCAGGCCGCTACCAAATTCATGAAAACCGCACCATGCACTAAGACACTGTCAGCTAATTACAAAAGCATGGAAGGCCTGAGGTCTCGGACAGGCGCCATCATCGAGGCATCGCGGATAATGAAAGTTGATACCGAGATACTCTGCAATGCAACTGCCAATGATGGTTTTAACTTGAAGACACTTGCTTACTTAAACTTGACTTTTGCTGCGTGTTATTTTCCATGGTGTGACCATCTCCCTTGATCGAGATGTCCAGTCTTGTATAAATGTATGTTGTTGGGATCATACAATGTATGGAATACAAGGCCTGAAACCCTATGAAATCACACGACAAATTGCTAATTTGATCACTGAGCTATGACATATGGAACAGACATTCTACGCAATCCAAGGCTCACAGTTGCAAAGGCTTTGGTAGCCAACATTGCAGTGGTGGAATCTATGCTGACAATTGAAGGTTCAATGGATGCACACGAGTCATTCTCCAAATCAAACATCAAAATCAACGATGACATATGGGCACGCCTTGAGACTGTTGTTCACGATGCCACCAAG